>JBEKNG010000125.1:0-10757 GCA_049523075.1 Paraburkholderia sp. | reverse complement strand
GACGGCGAGATCAGCTTTTGCGGCGCGATTGAAATGGACGGCGCGACGCACGTCGGCTTCGACCTGATCAAAGGCGGCATGGCCAAGTACAACCTGAGCGCGCCGGTCTTCATGCCTAGCCCGGTCAAGCCGCACTATGACCGATGGCTGACCTTTGAAGGCATCAGCGTCGAGAACGGCAAGAACTACTACATGGATGCGACGGTCGCTTACCGCCAGGCTTGCCTGAAGGCAATCGACTATCTGACGCACCACGGTTTTACCGGACCGCAGGCATACATGCTGCTCACCGCGGCGCCGGTCGAAGGGCGCATCGGCGGCATTGTCGATATTCCGAATTGCTCGGCCACCGTGTCGTTGCCGCTCGCCATCTTCGAGAAGGACATCACCCCGACCGGGATGCTCAACGATCGCGCCTTTTGGGGACACGGGAAATAACGGGGAGCTCGACGGACCCGAAGCGGCGGGCATAGTCGTCCCGCCGCGACGCCCGGCGCAATGCGCGCCGGCCTTTTTTGACGATCGAATCGGGATACTTGCCATGCCTCTTTACGATATGCGTTGTCCCTCATGTGAGGGCATCTTCGAAAAACTGCTCGCCGTATCCAGGCGCGACGATCCCGTCGAGTGTCCCTATTGCGAGCAAAGCGTCGAGCCGGAAACGATGATCACCGCACGCAACGTGCAGGTCAGCGTCACCGAACGATGGAGGCCGCGCAGCCAGGCCGAACAGTTGACGGGGGCGGGCGTTGCAGGGCCCGGAACGCGCGCCAGCGCGGGACGCTCGAGTGTCCTGCATGTCTGCAAAGGCGGCAATTGCAGCCTGTGCGGCTAAGGGCGTGGCGTCACATTTGAGCGCGCAGCCCACACGCAGTTCATCTGCCGTGGGCCTTGTGTTTCCAAGGTGCCGGCCACGGCCGGCACGTGATCGATTGGTACATGAACAGAAGTGATGGGCGAGCTTGCCCGGGAGATGAGGTATGCGACACGGCGATATATCGAGCAGCAACGATTGTTTGGGCGTAGCGGTAGTCAACTACAAGATGCCCAGCCTGCACACGAAGGCAGAGGTTCTCGACAATGCGCGCAAGATCGGCGAGATGCTGGTCGGCATGAAGCGCGGTCTGCCGGGCATGGATCTCGTGGTATTTCCTGAGTATTCGACTCACGGCATCATGTACGACGCCAAGGAAATGTACGAAACGGCGTCGACCATTCCGGGCGAAGAAACCGAGATCTTCGCCGCCGCCTGTCGCAAAGCCAACGTATGGGGTATTTTTTCGCTTACGGGCGAGCGCCACGAAGAACACCCGAACAAGGCACCCTACAACACGCTGATCCTGATGAACAACCACGGTGAGATCGTGCAGAAGTATCGCAAGATCATGCCGTGGGTGCCCATCGAAGGCTGGTATCCGGGCGATTGCACGTATGTCTCGGACGGTCCGAAGGGCATGAAGATCAGCCTGATCATCTGCGACGACGGCAATTTCCCGGAGATCTGGCGAGACTGTGCGATGCAGGGCGCGGAACTGATTGTGCGCTGTCAGGGCTATATGTACCCCGCCAAAGAGCAGCAGGTGATGGTGGCCAAGACCATGGCGTGGATGAACAACGTGTATGTTGCGGTGGCCAACGCTACTGGCTTTGATGGTGTTTATTCCTATTTCGGTCATTCGGCAATCGTCGGCTTCGACGGCCGGACGCTTGGCGAGTGCGGCGAGGAGGAGATGGGCATTCAATACGCGGAACTGTCGGTCAGTCTGATTCGCGACGCGCGCAAGAACATGCAGTCGCAAAACCACTTGTTCAAGCTGCTGCACCGCGGCTATACGGGAACCATCAATTCAGGCGACGACGTCAAAGGCGTCGCCGCCTGTCCGTATAACTTCTATTCCCGATGGATCAACGATCCGGAAGGTACCCGCAAAACGGTCGAATCGTTTACGCGCAGCACGGTAGGCACACCGGAGTGTCCGATCGAGGGCATTCCCAATCAGGAACCCAGTCACCGCTAAAGGCCGCACACATGGCGTCGTCGTACGCCATGTGTCTGCAAGATTGTCCGCTGGCGCGGCTTCCCGACGCAACACGACTCACCATGTCCATCACGCCTTATCTGCTGACCGAAGAACCGTACTATCAACCGGTCGATAGCGAAATCGCCGTATACGAATCCGCCTATCGCCTGCGCTTGCCGCTGATGCTCAAAGGGCCGACCGGTTGCGGCAAGACACGCTTCGTCGAGCACATGGCATGGCGCCTGAAACGCCCTTTGATCACGCTTGCATGTAACGAGGACATGACCGCGGCCGACCTGGTAGGCCGCTACCTGCTCGGCCCCGAGGGCACCTTCTGGCAAGACGGTCCGCTAACACTGGCCGTGCGCCACGGCGGGATCTGCTACCTCGATGAAGTGGTGGAGATGCGCCAGGATTCGATGGTCGTGATCCACCCTTTGACCGACACGCGACGCCTGCTGCCTCTCGACAAGAAGGGCGAAACTGTCCACGCGCATCCGGATTTTCAGTTGGTGGTCTCATACAATCCCGACTATCAAAGCATTTCAAAGGACCTCAAGCAATCGACGAGACAGCGGTTTTGTTCGCTCGACTTCGACTATCCGCAAGCCGATCACGAAGCGACGATCGTCGCCCATGAAAGCGGCGCGGCGCTCGCCTTGTGCGAACGACTGGTCGGCATAGCGGCCCGCTCGCGGGCATTGCGGGGCAGAGGGCTCGACGAAGGTATTTCGACACGCATGCTGATCCATGCCGCGCGTCTGATCGGTGACGGTCAGCCCGTGCGGCTGGCCTGCCGGGTGGCGCTCAGCCTTCCGCTGACGGACGACCCCGATATGCTCGAAGCGCTCGACGGATTTGTCGAGGCACACTTCGGCTAGACAATGCCGCCAACCCTCGCCAGTCAAGCCGCCGGCGCGTCTGCGCGTGAGGACGGCGCAAGCTCCGCGCCCGCTATTCCGGTTCAGTCTGCCGGGTTCGACGCGACGCGTCTTGCACCTTATCGGCAGGCGCTTGGCCGCATGCTCGACGAGGCTGCGCAGGTAGCGCTGCTTGAAGTGCTCGGCGAACTCGAGCAGGTCGCGCCTGATTGCGTGCCGCCCGTGCTAAGCCGGATCGAATTCCTGCTGGCAAGAGCCGGGGTTCCGGGCCTCTATGGCTGGGCGCTTGCCGGTCTGCGTGCCCATGCCGGCGAGCGTGCCGCACGCCTGCGTTATTTCACATGCAGCGACGCACTGTCGGTGCAGATTCTGAACTGGGAAGCTGCAGGGCGTCCTAAACAACCCGCGCCCGCGGCACTGGAAGCTTACCTGTTCGGTCTGAGCGGTTTCACAGTCGCTATCGGTACCCGTCGGCAAGGGTTGCTGAACGGGCCGCCGGCGCGTCCGGTGCTCACACGCGTGATGCTGGCGTTGCCGGATTCGTTCACCTTTCTCGACTGCCCGGATCGAAACAGACTGATGCGAGCGGCGAGCGCCCATGCGGTCGCCCATCTGTTGTTCTCCCCCGCGGCTCAACCCGCTGCGGCCCGCAAGCCGCTCGCGCTGACGGTGATCTCCTTGCTTGAGGATGCACGGGCCGAAGCACTGCTGGCGCGCCGCTACCCCGGTGTGGAAATGCTTTGGCGGACCCTGCATGGTGCGTCTCCGGCCGACGGCCTCGGCTGCGCCGCATTGCTTGCGCGCCTGAGTCGCGCACTGATCGATCCGCACTATCGGGACGACAACTTCTGGGTGAATAAAGGCCGGCGTCTGTTCGACGCACAGCGCGTGTGCCTGGAAGATGTCGCTGCGTTCCACAGCATTGCCGCCGTGCTTGCTAACGACCTCGGGCAGATGCGCGTGCAGTTTGACCTGCCGGGCTACGCCGCCGCTCCGGCGTACCGCGATGACCATAGCTATTTGTGGGACTACGGTGAGCAGGCGGCATCCGATCATGCCGCGCTAGAGCAACCCGTCACATTGCAATTGTTGCCTGGCGGCATATCGGCCGATGCGGCCAGCGGGAGTAGTGTGGCGAGCCCGCAGGACGCGTCGCCCGCCGAAGCGTTGACATGGGGGGCGACGCGCAGCGTGAACTACCCGGAATGGGACGAGCGGATCGAAACGTTGCGAGACAACTGGTGCACGCTGTACGAAAAGTCCGGGCTGCAGCTGGGAGCAACGATGACGCAAATGCGCAGGGCGCGCTTGCGCGGCCTCGCGGGCGGCGGCGAACTTGACCGCTCGGTGCGGCTAAAGCGCCAGCCACAGGGGGAACGCTTCGATCTGGACGCATTGGTCGATGCGATTGCAAGCCGGCGACAAGGCGGCAATATCGATGAGCGTGTGTTCGAAAATCCCGGAAAGCGCGTGCGTGAAGCGTCGGTCTTGTTACTGCTGGATGTGTCCGCATCGAGTGCGAGCCAGTTGGCCGCACATCCGGTCAGCGTGCTGGAAACCGAGAAAGCCCTTGCCCTGCACGCTGTCGCGCTGGCCCGGCAAGGTGGTCACCGGACTGCCGTTCACGGTTTTGCGTCAAACACACGCAAACACGTGCACTATGAACGCTATCTGGATTTCGACATGCCGTTTTGCGAAGCTCCGCGCCAGCGCCTCGCCAGTGCAACGGCCGCCTGGTCAACCCGCTTCGGCGCGGCATTGCGCCATGCGACTGCGCTGATCGAGGACCAGCCGGAGGACGTCCGCGCGATTCTGATGGTGACGGACGGCGCGCCGGCGGACATCGACGTGACACGCGACGCCTATCTGGTCGAAGACGCCCGGGTCGCGGTCCAGCATGCGGGGCGGGCTGGGATCCGCTGCTTCTGCATGGCTTTGGACACGCAGGCTGACTCGTATGTGCGTCGAATTTTCGGAGCGGGAAATTATCTGATCGCGGTGGATCCGGACTTGTTGAAGCAGCGCATGAAATCCGTCCTGGCGAAACTGGTACGCCCCTAAGCGGTGGGTTGATGGCAATCGCCAAGGAAAATTGCCAGGCATTCCAGAATTTACCGACCTGTACTACAACCTATCCACTGGCGACGACGCACCGCGCGGTCCGTGGAATGAAGGCTCGTATCAGCCGCGATCCGCACACACAGCCGTGTGGATCAGTTTCCTCATGCTGCTGCCCACCCACGCGGTGACGCCCGAGCGGCCTGCAATTCCAACCGTCCGGCGAGGTCCGAGGACGACTGCGCTGACGCACAGAGCGAGGATTAGCGTGACGCGCGGTGCGTCCGCCAGCGCGGCGACGAAACTGGCAGCGGGATGCCTCGTTGGTCCGTGTACGGCTGGCACCTCTGGGGGCGTGCTGATTGCTTCGAGCAAGGCGATGCGCGACGCTGCCATGCGCGCCAGGACGGCGGTCTCAGCTTCCCCATGGGTGGGTGCGTGGTTCATTAAGCGCCTCCTTCAACGTGTCGAGGTCACTTCGAATTTCCCTCTGCAAAACGTGAAGCGATTGCCCGGGCTTTTGCGATCGAACCACGAGCAGGGAGACCAGGGACACCACCAGCCACATCGCCGCAACGCCCCATACCACCTGAAGAAAATAAGGCGTTTGCCATGCGGTCGCGATGACCGCTATGCACACAAATGAGAGCGTAAAAAGTCCAGCGACGGGCAGGGCAATAAGTGCGCTTAATTCGCGGACCAGACGCTTCCTCGTCTCATCGAGTTCCACACCGAGGAGTTCACCATAATCGGTGGCTCGCTCGACGCAGAATCTGCCGACGTTTCGCCACCTCGTGATTTTTGAGCGCACGGACATAGCGGAACTCCTTAGGGGCGTGTTCTGGAAGCGCCTTCTTGCCCGTCACGCGCTCGCCGTCGGTACTTGTTCGCTTTAGACAACGGCGAGACGCGAACAGGCTTATTCCTGCCCGGTCCGGTAATCGGCTCGATGGCGGTTTGCGGCGTGCAACGCCCCGAGGATAAAGCCCACTCCCGCAGCAATGGCGAGCGCCGAGAACGGCCGCTCCACCGTCGATGCGCGTAGGGTAGCCGCGAAATCAGCAGAGAGTTGCTGTGCTTTGCTACTCAATTCCTTCGCTTTCCCGGTCACCTGCGCGCCGGCATCGTCGAGCAGATCTTCCGCGGCTTGCTGCGCATTGCCGGAATCCGCCTGTAGCGTTGGCTGTCCATTCGTCTGTTCCATCGTCTGCTCCTCAGGTAAGTGTGGTGGTGCCAGACAATGCGCAAGAGCCGGGCCCAGCCGACAGTCGATCTTTTCAGGCATCGCGACCGCCGGACGCCGCAATACAGCCGGCGGCCGCCGGCACGGCGCCGCCTAATGCCAGAACAGCGCGATCAGAATGATGATGGGAATGGGCACCCCAAGCATATAAAGAAGAATTGAACGCATGATCACCTCCCTTGGTAAATGAATTGAAGTCCCAAATCAGAGTTGGCGTACCCGGCCGCCATAAGTTGCCGTAAGGCTCGCGGAGAACGCGCCCATCAGAAGCGAAATGAACAGCCACAGCGACGCTCCAATCGTGGCTTTGCGCGCCTTGTCGGCGGCATTTTTCGCGGCCGCATCAAGCGCCGCGATTTTCTGCAAAAAGCTCGTATAAGTCGCCGCTACACGACCCTGCGCAGCGTCCGGCGCAAGGCCGGTGTGTTGGGCAACCAGCCGGCTCAAATAGCCGGTATCGTCCGGCGACAATTGATCGCCTGTTGCCGCGCTGTTGAGGAAGATGCGCGCCGCTTCCTGGCGCGCTGGCTCGTTGTTACCTGCCGCATTCGTGGGGGTGGCGAGTTGAGAACCGGCTGGCAGGCGGAACAGCGAATCGACGAAGTAGCCGAGCGGCCACGTATTCATCGCGGCCATCGCATTGCCGCGTTGCATCGTCCCATTCGTTCCGTAGCCACTTTCGGTGGCAGTTGTCGCGGCGCTCTGCGCGCCGGCCCGTACCACACCCGACACGGCCGATGTCAGTATGGCCGCCGTGAAGAGCGTCGCCACGGCCCAACTCAGGAAACCGTGCGCGGTGTCGCGGAAGTGGACTTCGTCGGCGTCGACTGCCAGCCAGCGGCGGCGTAGGCGCCCCGCGAGATAACCGCCTAATCCCGAGGTGAGAATCGAAGTCACGCAAACCCAAAGCACCGCGGCAAAACCGAAGGCTTTTGCATTCGAGGCTCCCGACGACCACGGGGAGACGGCCGTCAAGCCGAGGCCGGTGCCCAATGTCAGCAGGATGAGCGCGAACGCGGCTGCACCGACGCCGCCGGCGAACACGGCGCCCCATGAGACCGCGCCCTCGTGGTGGTCGGGCAGCAGTGCAGGATCTTTCGCGGCCAGCGGATAGTCCGCAGGATCTTTTGTGAAGTTCATTGGCAGCCTCCATGACCTTGTCCATAACGACATCGTCGAGATGCCGACATGTTCGGCATGACCACGACGCCTGCGGGGATGAATCGACTGCAGCGGTCGCATTTTTCGTGCCGCTCGGTTGTGTCATGGGGAAGGGGCGGTGCGGATCGGCAGGGTCTGGGGTTCGGGCTTTACGTCGTCGCCGAAATCACGCGCGCCACCCCCGAGGCATAGCCGAAATCACCGCCCGGAATCGTTACGAGACGTATGGGGTATTTTTTCTTCGTCGTACAGCCGATAAATGAGTTCAAGAATTTCCCGAATGTCCCGCGACTCGTCGAGCGCACGCATGCTCATGATGATAGGTGATACCAGAGTGGGGTCATCCAGTTCCTTGTAGCTGACATCATCTCGCTTCAGACCGTGCACACTGCTCGGAACGACTGAAATTCCTTCCCCCGCTGCGACGAGACCTAGCGCAATCTGCGGCTCCCGTACTTCATATATCCGGCGAGGCTTGAGAGCACGGTCCTGGAATGCCGAAAGCACCTGGTCCGCGTAACTGGGTCGCGGCGCCTTCGGGAAGATAATCAGAGTCTCGTTGACCAGGTCGCCAAGAGCCAGGACGGGCTTGGCGAGTGAGAGAGGATGGCCCTCTGGGAAGGCAACAATCATCTTCTCCTCGCGAAGAATCACGCGGCGGATGTTCGCGTCTTCATGCCGGATACGACCGAACCCGACATCAATCTGTCCGTCCTTCAGCGCTCTGATCTGGTCCATCGTCGACATCTCGTGGAGGCTAGGTTCGACGGTAGCGTTCTCGTCGCGAAAGCGCCGGATGATTTTGGGTAGCATTCCGTACAACGTCGAACCCACAAAGCCGACGGACAGGCTGCGCTCAATGTTACCCACGCGCTTCGTCATTGATTCGAGTTCGGCTGTCTGGGCCAGCAACTGCACGGCATGGGAATAGAAGAACTTACCCGTCTCCGTCAGCTTCAACGGGCGCTAGTTGCGCTCAAATAGCTGTACTCCAAGCGTCTCTTCCAGTTGTTGTATCTGACGGCTCAAAGGCGGTTGAGCCATGTTCAGTCGCTGTGCCGCGCGCGTGAAATTGCGTTCCTCGGCTACAGCTACGAAATAGCGAAGATGCCGCAGTTCCATCTCAATACCTCCAGGATATAGACCAATACTAAATCAGTCTTGGACGACCCTTTCAGCGTCCATTATTCTGCTTTCACACACCGTTTTAAGTGTTCCTGGTAAATCCGTTTGGATTCGGCTAACCTGGCGGCCTCTTGGAGCCGGGGTAGCGGATGAAGTGCGTGGTAGACCTGAGCGAAGTCGAGGAAATCACATTGCAGCAGCTTTCGATCAATCACAGGCACGGGATGCACGCACGCGTGCAGCGGGTCTGTTGCAGCTTGGGCGCAAGGTCAAGCCGAAGACCATCGCTGAGCAGCTTGGCGTCAGTGACCAGTCGATCTACAACTGGGCTCGCGCACGGCGCGACGGCGGCGTATGCGCCCTCATGGGCGGCCATAACGGCGGCCGGCCACGAGCCCTTTCTGAAGCGATGGTCGCCACGGCGCTGGAAATAGTCCGTGTCGAACCGTTGACCCTTGGCCAGATTGCGCAACGCGAGCAGGAGATTCGCGGCGAGGCGCTGCCGTGCCGCATCGAAACGCTCGGAGAGGCTCTCAAGCGCGAAGGCTTTTCGTTCAAGCGCAACCGCTACACCCTGAAAAAAAGCGTGACGAACAGGCGTTCGCCATGAAGCAGGCCACGCTCGACAAACTTCAGCTCGCCGCCCGCGACGGGCAATGCCGCCTGTTCTACCTGGACGAAGCGGGCATTTGCGCAGCACCACCGGTTCAGCGCAGCTGGTCACCACGCGGCTTGCCCCATACCATTGAACCCAGCAGCCACTGCAGGCGTTCGATCATCGGCGCGCTCGACTTCGGCAGAAATGCGCTGATCCATGCCTCGCACACACGCACTGTCAAGGCACTCCATGTCGTTGAGTTCATCGAAGCGCTGCTCCAGCAGGGCGACGGCAAGCCCACCGTGATCGTGCTCGATAACGCGAGCATCCATCACAGCATCGACCAGGCTACGCTGGATCGCTGGTTCCTTGAACACAAAGCGCTCCTCTTCTATCTGCCGCCATACAGTCCCGAGCTCAATCTGATCGAGATCGTCTGGAAACATTTCAAATACCACTGGCGACGCTTCGTCAAAATAAACCATCGATGCTGAGCTTGCCGAACTGCTGAACGGATACGGCTCGAAATTCCAAGTCGATTTTTCGTGAACACTTACCTGTACCATCCAAATAGGATCCCGCAATGTTTATTCTCGATACTTCTGCAATCCAAGGCATTGCGAAGGCCAAGCTGGAAGTCGTCGCGGATAAGGCAGATATTTTTGTCTCGACTTTGTCTGTGCTTGAACTCGGGAGCCATCTCCAGGACTCTCCCGAGGAGGCCCGTTATCTACGCGCTCGTGGGAATTTTCTCAAATGCGCAATACCCAGCATGCTCGAGGACCCGCTCGTACTTTTGTCGCAACGAACCGGGACGCCAGTCAACCCATCCAGGCACGAAGATAAAATTGTCCTTGATCAGTTGATTGAGGCAGTCAGGCAACCCGATACTTTGGAAAAATTGGATCAAAAGACCCTCACCTTTCCGGACGGTGCGGTCGCATCCTGTAAAGACGTCGGTGCTCGGATATCCGTTGTGGTCGGCACGTGGCCGCACGCTTAAGGCGGACCCATACATACTGTGGTCAGTCTAGATTATGGTTTGAGGATTTCTTGTCCGGTGTCGAAGGGAGGAGGCGTCCTAACGAACGTCGAATATCCATATTTGTATGAACGCCACCCGTCTTTATCGTAATTCAGCAACTCGTCTTTACGCACTGTGATTGTTACGCAAGGCAGAAGCGCTTATTTGGTCCAGTTAAGGGGGCTGCTCGATTCGAGGGGGGCAGCGACGATGCCGCGTGCGATCGATCGGGGTAGTATGCCGCTCAGTTCCGCTCGCTCGCCCCGGCTTGTGCTGTTGGCATGCTTAGCCGATCAATATAGTCGGCCCATTCCTGCATGACCCTGCGACGATCATCGTCAAACGTCGTTCTATCGTAGGCCTTTTGCACGTCGCCACGTTTGGCGTGTGCCAACTGCGCTTCCAGGACGTCGATATCCATTCCGAGTCGTTCTCGTCCGACCGTGCGAAGCATGCCCCGGAATCCGTGCGTCGCGTGTTTTCCCTGAAAGCCCATCTCTCGCAGCGCTTTGCTCAATGCATCTCGATGCAAATGCGGAGTTTTTTGGCGGGCAGGGGACGGAAAGACATAGTGTCCCCTACCGGTAAGTGACTGCAACTCGTTTAGTACGGCGATAGCGTGCGTCGGCAATGGCACGATGTGATC
>JBEKNG010000124.1:0-10760 GCA_049523075.1 Paraburkholderia sp. | reverse complement strand
ACCGGAGGCGAACGCGGTGATACCGCCGCACAGTGTGGACAGCAGCGCAAAGCTCAGCATCGATGCGAAGCGCATGCGATTGGAACCGGCTGCATCGGCAAGGCAAGTCCAGAACGCGCCGATCGAGGCCCAGGCGAACAAGGGGTTGTGCAGCAGGTAGCCCACCAACAGCATCGCCGTGGACGCGCAAGCGGCCCTCAGCCCTTCGGACAGATTGGTTTCGTCCATCGCGAACGACACCATCCACACCGGCCGCCGGCGCGAAACGTAGTCGACCAGCGCGTGCAATGTGTTCAGGCGGCGGTTCGCCGCGTGTCTTGCTCTGCGATGGAAATGACCAAACATTGAGCTTTGAGAATGGAAACGCTGCGTTAGAAGGCGCAGCATACCAGGGCGGTGAGGTCGATTGCACGCACCATCATTGCGGATTCAAGATGGTAAGGGTAAACCCTATGCGATGAATGTGGCTGGCCCGAAACTATGCGCCGCGCCATTGCGCAAGCAAGGCCGGCAACTGGTTCATGTCCTCGAACACCAGCGCGACACCGACTTCGCGTAACCGCTCGGGGGTGCTATGACCAAGGCTGGCGGGAGCGTAGCCGAACACCGTCGCCCCTGCAGCCACACCGGCGGTCGCTCCGGTGACCGTGTCTTCGACGACCGCGCAACGCCGTGGGTCCACGCCCAAACCCTCTGCTGCTGCCAGGTACACATCAGGATAAGGCTTGCTGCGCGGCATTTCGTGCCCGCTGAAAACCCGGCCTTCGAAGTATTCGAGCATGCCCGTCTTCTTCAATTGCATCTCGACCTTGTGCCGGTCGGCACCTGACGCCACCGCAATGTGGCCATCGAGCGCTTCGTGGAGCGCCCGCACCGCCGCGGGTGCGCCGCTGATTTCGACGAGCTCGCGCTCAAGTGCCACGTTGCGGCGTTCCCTGAACTGCGTCAGCCATTCCTCCGTGACTGCCACACCCGTGTTGGCCTCGATGCGTGGGGTTTCATCCCGCACCATCTTGCCGATGAACAGCCGCATGGTTTCTTCCACGCTAATAGACCAGCCTAGCTCACCCAGCATCTGCGCGAGCACGCGATTAGTAATGAGTTCGGAATCGACGAGCACGCCGTCGCAGTCGAAAAGTACGGCGTCGAAGGGTAAGCAAGGCATTCTGGCGGGCATTTAGGCAATAGGCAGGGGGTCTCGAAGGGGTTAAGGATACTGTAGGTGGCAATTGCGCGTGTGCTGACGCGACGCCAGCACACGCGCAGGCATGCTCAGCGATCTCCCTCACGAACCGATGACGCATGCCGGCATAGCGCGCGCACTTCAAGTTGCATATACGGGAACAGCGGCAACTGGCTCAGCACATCGTGCAAGTGTGCCGGGCTTTCGACGTCGAATATGCTGATATTCGCGTAGCGGCCCGCAATACGCCATAGATGCCGCCATACCCCCTCCTCCTGCAGATTCTGCGACATCGCTTTCTCATCCGCCTTCAGCCGCGCTGCGCGCTCAGCGTCCATGTCCAGCGGCAGATTGACCGTCATCTCTACGTGAAACAGCATCGTTGGCTCCTTGCCAGGCTCAAAGCCCCGGCTGCGCGGCAAAGCGCGCAGCGAGGCCGATAACAATCAACGGCATGGGCAGGCGACTTAAGCCTCGGCGCGCACACGTTCGACTTCAGCGCCCGGCAGGTTGTCGCGCTCCTTGAACAGCGTAAAGTCGAAATCGATCAGCGCGAAATTGCCCTCCACGCCATAGGGTTTGCCCTCCGCGCCTTCGGCCCGCTTGACGGCTGGCACGAGGCCATCGCGCGTGGCGAACGCAAAGTCGTCCCACAGATACGGATCGCCGTCGATATTGATCTGCGTGGTCAATTTGCGAAATCCCGGCGCCGAAATGAAGAAGTGGATATGCGCCGGACGATGCCCATGGCGGCCAAGCTGATCGAGCAGCCGTTGCGTCTGACCTTGCGGCGGAACGCTGTAGCCGACCGGTACCACACTGCGGAAGCTGTAATAACCGCTGGCGTCCGTGCGAATCGAGCGGCGCAGATTGAAGGCCGGTTGCGATTTATCGAAGTACGAATAGTTGCCGAGATGGTTCGCGTGCCACACCTCGACCAGCGCATTCGCGAGCGGTTTGCCGTCTTCGCCAAGCACGCGGCCGCGCATCACCAGGGTCTGACCGGGATCCGTGCCCTCATCGAGGCGCGCGTGACCGTCGGACACCGGCGCGCCCGCCACATACAGCGGCCCTTCGATCGTGCGCGGCGTGCCGCCTTCGATACCGGCTTTCGCCTCCGCCTCGTCGAGACGCAGATCGAGGAAATGCTCGAAGCCAAGGCCCGCGGCCAGCAGGCCCAACTCGCCGCTCTTGCCGGCGTCGCCGAGATAGTTCAGCGCGGTCCAGAATTCGTCGGGCTGCACGTCGAGGTCTTCGATCGTATAGAACAGATCGCGCACGATGCGGTTGACGATCTCCTTGGTGCGCGGATTTCCTTCATTGATGGCGCTGTCGTTGATCTTCTGCAGCAGCGCGTCGATGGCTTGCTTGTTCATGAGGTATCTCCTTCATGCAATATTGTGGATGGCTAATGGGTAATCGGTTAGCTCGTGGTGATGCTTTCGCCCTTGCGTGGATCCCGCCGCAGACGGTCAATCTTGCTCCAGTCCAACGTGATGCCAAGACCCGGTCCTTGTGGAAGCTTCAAGGCAAAATTCTCGTAGCGCAGCGGCTCGGTGAGAATCTCTTCGGTCAGCAGCAGCGGTCCGAATAGTTCGGTGCCCCATTTCAGCTCGCCAAAGGTGCTGAAGAGTTGCGCCGATGCGATCGTTCCCACCGCACCTTCGAGCATCGTGCCGCCGTACAGGTCGATGTTCGCCGCCGAGGCGATTGCTGCGACTTGTGCCGCGCCGGCGAGACCACCTGACTGGGCGATCTTCACTGCAAATACATCGGCCGCACGAGCGCTGGCGACGGCGAAGGCATCGGCCGGCCCGTGCAACGCTTCGTCGGCCATGATCGGTACCAGAGCCAGATCCGTGAGGCGCTTCAGACCGGCGCGATTCTCCGCTGCGATCGGCTGTTCGATCAGCGCGATGCCTGCATCGGCGAATCGCCGGGTCGCCCAGATCGCTTCCGCTTCGTTCCACGCCTGATTCACGTCGACACGCACTTCGCCGCGTCCTTCAAGCGCTTTTTTAATCGCGACCACGTGGGCGACGTCATCGGCTACGGCGCGCGAGCCGATCTTCAGCTTGAACACCCGATGACGCTTCGCTTCGAATACGCGCTCGGCTTCGTCGATATCGCGCTGCGTGTCACCGCTCGCGAGGGTCCACGCAACGTCCACAGAATCGCGTACACGGCCGCCGAACAATTCCGATAGCGGCACGCCAAGGCGCTGCGCCTGGGCGTCGAACAAAGCGGTTTCAATAGCGGATTTGGCGAAACGGTTACCCTGGAACAGCGCCCGCAGCTGCGCCATTGCGGCGCCCGGACGGGTCGCGTCCAGGCCTGCGAGCAACGGCGCGAAGTAGGTATCGATGTTGACCTTGATACTTTCCGGACTTTCCTCGCCATACGCGAGGCCGCCAATGGTGGTGCCCTCGCCCACGCCAACCACGCCGTCGCCACAGCGGATGCGCACCAGCACGAGCGTCTGGCTGTTCATGGTGGCGACCGAGAGCCGGTGCGGACGAATCGTCGGTACGTCGACGAGAATCGTCTCCACGCGCTCGATCTTCACGGGTGTTGCTATCATTCGTTGCGCTCCTGAGCTGCTTTCGTGAGGCCTCCATCTTAGGAACAAAGTCGCGAAGCAGTCCAACACCCATTCCGACTACTTTCATACCTTAGAGGTATGCATGGAACTTCGCCAACTCCGTTACTTCATCGCAGTCGCGGAAGAAATGAACATCACGCGCGCGGCCGATCGCCTGCATATGACCCAGCCGCCGCTGAGCCGGCAGATCCAGCAAATCGAGGAAAGCGTCGGTCTCGCGCTGTTCGAGCGCGGCTCGCGGCCGTTACGGCTGACTGAAGCGGGCCGCATTTTCTATACGCAGGCGAAGCGCCTGATCGGCGAGGCCGACGAACTCGCACCGCTCACCCGGCGCCTTGCGCAACTCGCCGAGCGCATTGTGATCGGCTTCGTTCCGTCGACGCTGTACGGCGCGCTGCCCGCTGTGATCCGCGCATTCCGCGAGGCGGCGCCGCACATCGAACTGTCGCTCATCGAAATGTTCACCATCGAACAGCTGGGAGCGCTGAAAGGCGGCCGCATCGATGTGGGCTTCGGGCGTCTACGTTTTGACGACGCGCAGCTGGCACGTGAGGTGCTCGTCGAAGAGCGGATGATTGCCGCACTGCCGCAAGATCATCCACTGGCGCGGCAAAAGAAGCCGCTGACGCTCGCCGCGCTCGCGCAGGAAACCTTGATCGTCTATCCGAGCACGCCACGGCCGAGTTATGCGGACCAGCAACTCTCGGCCATGCATGACCATGCGCTGGAGCCGAAGGCGATTCACGAAGTGCGGGAATTGCAGACTGCTTTGGGACTGGTCGCCGCGCAGGTTGGGGTATGTCTTGTGCCCGAGAGCGTGGAAGGGTTACGGGCGCATGGGGTGGTGTACCGGCCGATTCCGGCGGCGCATGTGGTGTCGCCGATCATTATGAGCAGGCGGCTGCAGGATGAATCGGCAGCTACCACGTTAATGTGCTCGCTGGCGCGGGAGCTGTTTCGGGGTGCGTGAAGTTGCTGCGGCGCGTCGCGCCTCATTCTCCGCTAATTTTCACGAGCCACAATTGCTCTGTGCCCTACCCGCGCTATCGGGTGCTCGCCGCAACAGGGCTCGCGGCGAGTACTCCATGTGGCGCAGCGCACGTCGGAATAGATGATGTCTTTAGCTATCCGAATCTACCCGCAAACCTCAGGAGCATATATGAAGCTAACCCCCGTTCAGCAAGCCGATTTGATGAGTGCGTCCATTCGGGGCGTCGACAAGGTCGATGCAGTGATTCGAAAGTTGAGAAAGGAATGCCCGAGCGCCTTCCACACAAATAAGACACTGCCTACGCGCGTTTTCTTCCACAGGCCAGCAGACGAAACACCGTGCAGCGGTTTCGTTCATGTTTCGACGAAGTGCTAGAAATTTTTCTCAAAGCGGCGACCGTGGAAGTTTTCTGGCCACGGTCCCGAAAGCAAGCCAGTCTTCGGCCCTGATCGACGATCACGATGGCCGGCCACGGCGCTGTCACCCGATAACGCATAGCCCGTTGCGCCGCCAGTCGTATAATCGGCAGCATGACTGCCATGGTGGTTCGATATACGAATCACCTGACTCGTGCGATCGAACGAGGCCGCCTCCACATGGATCACTATGTCTTTTCTGCCATGGTGCTCGTACTCATTCTTTCGAGTGCGGCGCTAGGGTCGTATGTGCGCGCAAGACTGGCAGATCACCATTTCGAGGAAGCCTCGCTTGCCGCGATGCGGATTGCCGTTGGTCTGGTGGCTACGCTGTCGGCATTGGTACTTAGCCTGCTGATTTCGTCCGGAAAGTCCTCGCTCGACCTGGTCAACACCGCACTCCAACATAATGCGGTCACGATGATCCGGCTGGACCGAACCTTGTCCCAGTATGGCCCGTCGGCCGATGGCCTGCGCGTTCAGATAAAGGACGACTACGCTCGATGGATCTCCTTCCTGTTTTCCAACAAAACGGGAACGAACGCAGAGGCAGAATCGCAAGGAATCCTCCAGAGTACCTATGACATCCCGGGCCGCATTTTCGCTTTACAGCCCGTCGGCCCTTTGCAGGAAAAACTCCGTGACCATGCGATGGAACTCTGGGACGACATATTTTCCGGCCGGTGGCTTGCACTCGAACACAGAATGGGCTTGATTCCAACGCCTCTAATTGCGGTCCTCGTCGGCTGGCTGGCGGTCATATTCGGCATATTCGGCTTCAGTGCGCCAAGAAACTGGAGCATGTGCGTCGTATTTCTTCTTTGCGCCTTATCGACCACGACTGCCGTGTTTATTGTCCTTGATCTCGACACGCCCTTTCAGGGAATGGTCAATGTGTCGAAGGCGCCGATGATGGATGCGCTCAAGTTCATAGGGCGATAACCTGAAGCACATTAAAGCAATTTTGCCTGGCCGCCTCTGCACCGAGATACTGTCTTGGGCCGACAGGCCGACAACGCAGAGTGCATGGGGGTCTTAACGACTTACCCCGTCCGGTGCCGATAGCATATCTAGCCTGCTGGTGGCGAGCATCACCAATGCCAGTACGATGATTCCGGTGAGAATGCCGGATAGCCGCATGAGCGCAGGTAACGGATCGGCCGACCAATGATGGTCCTGGACAAATACCATGATGAACGCAATCGTGAATTGCCGGCCAACGTAGCTTGCTCCTTCTCGCCCCGTCTGAACGTGACATCCTGTCCACACGCCGACCGACAGCGCGAGCACACATAGAATCGCTTGCCCCTGCATGAGGGGCAGTAGCGCCACCGCGAGCGCACCGGCCAGCAAGCAGCCGGCCACACGTTGCACCATCTTTTCCATGACCGGCTGCCGCGTTCTGTCTGCTGGCAAGCCTGCCGGCAATATCAGCACCGCGATCGCAGTGACCATTGCTTGCGCGAAACCAGGTAGATGCAAAACGTAGGTAAGGGCTGCAAGGATCACGATTGTCAGTGCGCCCTGCAAGCCCAGCAGTATGTGTGTCGAGTGCCCAGAATCCAGAGGGGGCGCCCGATCCGCAGCGGACGCAGTCCCGGATTCGCCGGCCGCGTGAGCGGTTGCAGACACCGATGGCGGCCTGTTCTTTCTGTACCACTTCGGCCCGAAGTGAAACACACTCCCCACCAGCAGGCAGGCGAACGTTCCAACCGCGACCTCGGCAACTCGCAGCGCCGCAAATGATGCGGTCGATCGGACTGATACGAGCCTATGCGCTTCGTACGTCACCATCAGGGCAGTCACTCCGCCCAGAACCCAGGCGTAGGCCGCTCTGGACCCGTTGGCGTAGTACACCGCGACACCGCCGATCGCCCCCAACACGGGCACAAACAGCCACGGCCGATCGCCAATCCAGGGGCCCACCAGGGTTCCAAGCGCGGCGCCGATCAGCGTGCCCATGATGCGGTGGACGGCACGCTGCACGGATCCGGCGAAACTCGTTTGCATGACGGCGAAGCCGCTGATTGCGGCCCACCACGTGTCTGAAAGATGCAACGCGTTGGCGAGCGCGACCGAAAGTGCGACCGAAAGCATCGCTTCAGTCCCGAATGTCGCGCGCGCCCTCGAAGGCTTCCAGGCCGCCAGTTCACGACCGAGCGACGACATGGCCGCCCGGCAGATTTGAGCAAGCGTACCGGCGAGCGTCACCTGGGCCTCCAAGGATCTTCACTTACCGTGAAGTAATTCTGAGCTGATTCTCCGACTTCATTATGCCATCCGTGTTCTCACTGGATATCCACATCATGAAACGTCGGTGCTGCGCATGGATCCGTCTACAGATCAATTTGTGCCTGCGTGGGAAAGCGCATACGACGTGATGGCTACTGCGTCGCGATGAACTTGACGATCCGGTCAGCCAACTCACGAGGGTACTGATACATCATCGCGTGGCCGCCGCCCCTCACTTCCACCAGCGTGGCATCGGGCAGGATGTGCCTGAGCAAAACCGAATTGCGCGGCCACAATACCTTGTCGTTCGTGCCGGCGAGGATCAGCGTCGGCACCGTGACGCGATCGAGACCCCGGAGCGCCTGATTGTCCTGCTTCCACCGCTGCAGGATAAGGTCCTGGGCATGCGTCACGGCGTTCGGGATGTGCGGTTCGGCGTAACCCTCAGGTGCGAACATGTCGTCGATAAAGCACGCTTTGGCGCTCGGCAGTGCGGATGCCGGAAACAGAACGTCCATCACGCGGTCGAAATGTCCGCTGCCGCTTCCCGACAAGACCTGATCGACGCCAACTGGCGGCAACGCAGCGCGCGGGCCAGGAGGCATCGACGACAGCAGAATGAGCTTCGAGACAAGCGAAGGCTCGTCGATCGCGAGTTGCTGCGCGATGATGCCTCCCATCGACCAACCCAATACCGTTGCGTTCCTCAGGTGAAGGCCACGAATCAGCGCAGCGGTATCGCCTGCCATATCGCGCACGCTGTAACTCGTGCCGCGCATCTGCGACTGCCCGATGCCGCGATTGTCGAAGACGACAACCTCATGATGCTTCGCCAGATCGGAGAGAAAGTACGCATTCCATTCGGCCATGCTCGCGCGATAACCGGTAATCAGAACAATTGGACTGCCGTGACCGAACCGGAAGTACCCGATCGAGCCGTGCGGCGTCTCGAGTACCTGTTCCTTCAGTCCTGCTTCGCGATCCTGACGGAACGTGTCGGATCCACATCGCATGTCCTCCTGCCAGGCGACTGTTCCGGCATAGGCGACAGGCAGCATCTGCGGGACGAGCAATCCGCAGCAGACCATCAACTGTGCGATCAGGCGACAGCTATTGCGCTTCTGGCGCGACGGCGAACCGCCGGTCGCGTCCGTCCGGTACGTGGATGTCATGCTGGCTCCTCTTGACTCGATGCATGTCAGCGTAACGCTCCTTTGTTAGCGCAAAGTGAGCACGCGTCAATTCGTCGTTTCCGCGACGTCGTTCACAAAAGGCTGGCGACGTCCGTCGCCTGCAAGTTACGCAGCGCTAATTTTTCCCTCATTCTGCCGCGTGACGATACGGCCATGGATCACGAACGGCATAGGCCGCAGTGCTCCCCTCTCACACTACAGGAAGGCACCCAGAATGTTCACAAGGATCCTAGTTGCGGTTAGTGCAAGCTCGGTCGATGCGGTATTGGGAACGGCCATCGAAATTGCCAAAAAACATGATGGACGCATTTTTGCGCTGCATGTCGTCGACCCCATGCCGTGCCTGATGGGGCCAATCGACTACGACTTCGGAATCGTCGTCGAAGCGATGGACGCACATGGACGCGAAATCGCCACGCGAATGACACATGTACTGGACGACCAAGCGCGTCCCGCCGAAATCCGCACAATCACGCTGCCGATCTCGGGTCTCTCGGTGGGCCGGGCGATCGCCTCTGCCGCCGACACGTCGGGTGTCGACCTGATTCTTCTCGGCGAGCGGAATTCGGGCTGGTGGCGCTGGCTGAGCGTAGACGTTGCCTCGGAGGTACGGCGCTACACGAACACGCCGATTCAGATCGTCTCCGGAAAAGTCAGCGTCGGCTCGACGCGTCGTCCCGCTACGCGCTGGACCAAAGCGCCAGCCGCTGACGCCCGATAACCCGGGCCCCGGCATCGAATTTCACCGGGCCATTTTTGTCGAAATAGTAAGGAGTAGAGAATGCGTCACTATGATTGCAACAGTCCAGAGGCAGCGGGCCGCATCCTGGCGGCATGTCTGCTTTCCGACGGACACCTTAGCCTCACGGAACTTGAGGCGCTCGATCGCTGTGGCATGGAAAGGCGGCTGCTATTAAATCGAAGCCGCTTGCTCTCCATTGTGCAGACGCTGTACGAAGACCTGACGCGCTGTGGGTACCTGAGCTGGAGCGACGTGTGTCAGGTTGATCCCGAGACACTCGCCTGGCTGGCGGCTGATGTGCAGGACCGGCAACTCCGTCGCGACATCATCGATCTGTGCAACGAAGCCGTCATGGCGGACCGTAGCTACTGCGATCGGGAAGCCACCTTCCTGAGACTGCTGCGCGACGCGTGGCAACTTCCGGCGCCATCACGCCGGGCGCATCGTGACGTTGCCGCAGACAACAAAAAGCGTTCACGCCTGGTTGGGAATGAGCGACAGCAGCGATAACGTTGCGGCGCCTACCGTCTGAACCGATAGGCCGCCGACGTTGTGTGGGTGATTACCAGTCCCGTCAGAAGTCGAATTCCAAGCTGCCCATGAGTGTTCGAGGCGCCCCGAGAAACGCCGTGTTCGAGCCCGCGGCGCCGACACTGGTATCCGCGACCGACACATAGTAGTAGCGGTTCGTCACGTTGAGCATCTGCAGCCGCGCGGTCACGTGATGCTTGAACATGAGCGCGGTCGAGTAGCGCACGCCAAGGTCGAGCGTCACGTAGGACGGCGCGTACGAGTAGTTCGTGTCGCTCGCCGCCCGACTGCTCTCGTAGTGCACGGCACCTGTGAACCCAAAACCTTCCGCGAAAGTCGGATGGTAGTCGAGCGCAATGTCGCCCTTGAACGCAGGCACGCCGACGACGAGCCCACCGTTGAGCGCCGCGCTGGCGTCGCCGCTCAGTCGCGCGTCGATATAGGTGACGCCGCCGAGCACACTGAGCGACGGCAGTACTTCGCCCTGCACGAACACTTCTGCACCGATGTTGCGCTGCGTGCCGACCACCTGGTAGAGATACGTAGCATTGGCCTGCTCGACCGCCTCCGCGAGCGGGCGCGTCATGTCGAAGGCGTCGGCGGTGATGAGCAACGAATCGGTCGGCGCGTATTTCACGCCGGCCTCGTACTCGTGGTCGCGATACGGGGCCATGAACTGGTTCGCGTTCACGTCGGTCGCCGTGGCCTGATCGCCTTCCTCGACGCTGTCGGAGAAGCTCGCGTACGCGGTCACGGCCGAGGTCGGCTTGTAGGTCAGGGCGACGGTCGGGCTCAATACTCCGTTGTCCTGATCCGTACTTGTCGTCTTGCCAGACGCATTGAAGCTCTTCGCATTGATGAACGATGTCG
>JBEKNG010000123.1:0-10783 GCA_049523075.1 Paraburkholderia sp. | reverse complement strand
GTGATCTTGCTCAAACCGGAGAAACGCTTTCACGCGTCATTTTGTCGCTAAATAGGCATTACCCATGGTGGGACAATGGGTTTGTTTCCTTACAGATGACCCCACACCATGCTTACACCTGCCCTGGTTGCCCGCCCTTCCGCCCGCCGCGTTCCTACCCGCCCCGCCGCCCGCAGCAGCGCGCGCTGTTCGAGCTGCGCGATGCGGCAACTGTGCATGCCGCAGGGCCTCTCTTCCGACGAACTGCCGAAGCTCGAAGCGCTGATCTGCAGCGCCCGCCCGGTGCAGCGCGGCGAGTCGCTTTACCGCTCAGGGGATACCTTTGACAATCTGTATGCCGTGCGCTCCGGCTCTCTGAAGAGCACCATGGCACACCACGACGGCCGCGAACAGGTGACCGGCCTGCGCCTCGCGGGCGAGGCGCTCGGCCTCGACGGCATCAGTGACGACAAGCACGCCTGCAGCGCGACCGCACTCGAGGACAGCACGGTCTGCATCGTCCCGTACGTCGCGCTCAAGCGTCTGTGCCGCGAAGTTGGCTCCATGCAGGAGCGTCTGCACAGGTTGATGGGCGAGCAGATCGTCCGTGAGGCTGCACAGATGATGGTGCTCGGCTCGCTGTCCGCGGACGAACGGGTCGCCGCGTTCCTGCTCGACGTATCGGAACGCAACGCGAAACGCGGCTATTCGTCGGCGGAATTCAACCTGCGCATGACGCGTGAAGACATGGGCAGCTATCTGGGCATGACGCTCGAAACGGTCAGCCGCACCCTGTCAAGATTTCAAAAGCGCGGCCTGATCGACACGCAAGGCAAGTTCATTCGTATCGTCGATATCGAGGGCCTGCGGCAGGTGTAATCGCCTGCTGCTACCGGCTTATCAGACGGCGCAGCGTGGGCTGCCCGGTTCGTTTGGCAATGGCGCTGCTTGGCACGTCTCCTGCGACTCAGGTACAGTCTTCAAACTGTCCCCCTCCAGGAGACCCGGCGATATGAATCGCGACCCCGCCCCGCATCATCCGCTAGTCCAGCGCCTGATCGACGCGCGTCACATTAGCGACGCCCTCTTCTCCATCGTCAAACCCGAGTACCTGTACGAACGACCGATCCGCGAGCGTCACCGGATCGTGTTCTACATCGGGCATCTCGAAGCGTTCGACCGCAACCTGTTCGACGAGCGGCTGTGCCCGCTGCCCGCCTTCGATGCATCGCTCGATGCCCTGTTCGCGTTCGGCATCGATCCGGTCGACGGCGGACTGCCGACCGACGTGCCAGGCGACTGGCCGTCGCTGGACACCGTGCGGGCGTATGGTCAGCAAGCACGCGCGCAGATCGACCGTGAGCTCGCGGCGATAAACGTCGACGGTCAACCTCGAGGGAATGGCGCGCAGACCGGTTCGGCTGAGCAGCTGCTGAATGTCGCGATCGAGCATCGCCTGATGCACGCCGAAACCCTTGCCTACATGCTGCACCAGTTGCCGCTCGCGCAGAAGATCGCTGAGCGCGGCGCAGGCGCTGGCGCAGACCAGAATGCGAATTACCGCCAGAGCGCACGTGCCGATCGCATCGGCGAGTTCGATCACGCGCCGATGGTCTCGGTGCCGGCAGGCTCGACGCTGCTCGGCATGACGCGCGAAAGCGGCCGGTTCGGCTGGGACAACGAGTTCGGCGAATTGCGCGTTGACATACCCGCTTTCGAGATCGATCGCTACATGGTGACGAACGGCGCGTACCTCGAATTCTTGATGGCCGGCGGATACCACCAGCGGGCGTGGTGGAAAGACAAGGACTGGGTATGGAAGGAGAACGAGCAGATCGCTCATCCGGCCGCCTGGTCGCAACGCGAAGGTGACGGCGAGTGGTTGCTGCGCACCATGTTCGAAGAGATCCCGTTGCCGCTCGACTGGCCGGTCTACGTCAGCCATGCCGAAGCGAGCGCCTATGCCCGCTGGGCCGGCAAAGCGTTGCCGACGGAAGCGCAGTGGCAACGCGCGGCTCACGGCGCGCCACATGCGGCGTCGGGCAACTTCGATTTTCGTCAATGGGACCCGCAGGCCGTCGACGCGCATCCCAACAACGTCAGCACGTTCGGCGTGGAAGGCCAGTTCGGCAATGGCTGGGAATGGACCTCCACGATATTCGACGCGTTGCCCGGGTTCGAGGCGTTTCCGTTCTATCTGGGCTATTCCGCGAACTTCTTCGATGGTCAGCATTACGTACTAAAAGGCGGCTCGGCGCGGACCGCGCAATGCATGTTGCGACCGGAGTTTCGCAACTGGTTTCAGCCGCATTATCAGCATGTGTACGCAGGGTTTCGGTGTGTGCGGGGGTGACGAATAAAGCGGAAGTTGATCGAAAATTTCAGCTTCTACTAGCGCTCAAAAGCCATACGTTCGACTCGACGGCCACGCTATTGCTGAATCAGGTCAGGATATTCGTCGTAAAGTCGCGGCTATTCACAGTTGCGGCGCCTAAAGCAGCCTCATCCAACTGGCGCATTGGCGGCGACTTTGCCGACCAATGAAGAACCGTAAAACATCTTCCCTCCCGCCCACGTGGGTTAATTCCGCGTGCTGCATTGCGCGCTTACAAATGCCGCAAGCGCCGCAGCTCCGTCGTTATGTCAGAGGTATGGCCCTCCCCTATGCCCGCGGGGCATGCCTCCCTGCTTACAAAGTCTTTCTCGCACCTTCCGCGTAAACCTATAGTGATTCCACCGCCATGATCAAAAGTGGCACGACGATGAATCGCTCACGGAAACCTTAGGAGATCAAATGTCTAACTTAACTCAAAAAGTGGCACTCGTTACCGGTGGTTCACGCGGCATCGGTGCGGCAATCGCGACGCGTCTGGCTGCGGATGGAGCGAGCGTGGGAATTACGTATGCGAAAGACGCCACCGCGGCTTCGGCCGTGGTCAAAGAGATTGAACTCAATGGTGGAAAGGCTATTGCGATCCAGGCGGACGCTACTGACGTTAAAGCGGTCGAGGCTGCGGTCGAAAGAATTTTTGCGACCTTCGGCCGGTTGGATGTGCTGGTGAACAATGCCGGCACGGCCATTCCGAAACCGTTCGAAGACACGACGCTGGAGGAGATGGATAGAGTGATCGACATCAACATCCGCGGCGTATTTGCTACGACCAAGGCTGCGTTGAAGCACCTGAGTGATGGAGGCCGCATCATCAATATCGGTTCGGCAGTGGGCGAACGTGCCATTGCGCCCGGGCTGGTACCGTACGCAGCCACGAAAGCAGCCGTCAGGATGTTCACCCAGGCGCTGTCCAGAGAGTTGGGAGGCCGGGGCATCACGGTCAACAACGTCCAGCCGGGGCCGATCGATACAGACCTGAATCCCGCCTCAGGCGATTGGGCCGTGCCACAGAAAGCCGCCACCGTACTCGGTCGCTATGGGCGCGCTGAGGAGATCGCCGCGATGGTAGCTTTCGTCGCCGGCCCGGAGGCCTCGTACGTTACCGGGGCGAACCTTACCGTGGATGGGGGGATGAATGCCTGAGCCAGAGCATATATCCGGCCTACGGGTTTGAAAAAGGACGACATCCGTGCGGACGCGACGCAGAGTCTAACGCAGTCGGCGCTCCACTCTGCCATGCGGGTCCGCATCTCGAACGATAGTCCGAACCATCAAGACGGCCCTATGCGTTGAAACATGTGCTGCTGCTCAGCGCCGAGCGTCGGCGCTCGCGCCTGAGCCCATTTTTTCAAGAAACTGCTGGGCAAGACGAAGGTTTTCTTGCGAAGACATGGTGTTGTCCTGTTTATGTGGCACTCACGTCGGGTTGAACGCGGCGCTAGTAAGTTAGACCTGCGCAAGTCCGCCGTCGACAAACATCTCGATACCGGTGATATAGCTGGCATCCTCTGATGCAAGGAAGGAAATTGCCTTCGCTATCTCGTCGGTGGTGCCGACCCGACCAAGTGGCGTCGTCCCGGCGACTTCCTTGCAGTACGCCTCGATCTGTTCGTCGCTCATTTTGAGTTCGGTCTTGTAGGCGGGTGTGACAACAACCCCGGGCGCGACCACATTGACGCGGATGTCACGGCCTTTGAGATCGGATGCCCAGGTGCGTGCAAACGAACGCAAGGCCGCCTTGGTGGCCGCGTAGACACCGAACGCGGGTATGCCTTGTATGGATGCGATCGATCCCGTGATCACGATTGCGCTGCCCGGGCGCATGAATGGCAGTGCGCTTTGGACGGTGAGCAACGTGCCTTTCACGTTGATGCCGAAGTATTTGTCGAATTGCGCTTCGGTGATGTCGCCGAGGCTCGCGAATTCGCCGCCGCCGGCGTTGGCGAACAGGATGTCGATTTTCTGGTGAGCCGCCGTTACGGTCTGCACAATGCGCTCGAGGTCGCTCGCCGAAGAGATGTCGCCGCGAATCGCACGCGCCTCGCGACCGATTTCCGATACCGCGGCATCCAGTTCGGCCTGGCGTCGCCCTGTCACGAACACCGTGGCACCTTCACGAGCGAGGCGCTTTGCGGTGGCGAGGCCAATCCCGGTACTACCGCCGGTCACTAGCGCCACCTTTCCAGCATGCTTCGTCGAATGGATGTTGTCGTAGATAGAGGCTGTCATCTCAAAGCTCCTGTTCATCTGCGTGGACCAACGACCTCATACTAGATTAGGCACGTTTGCAGATAAATAGGTACATTGTGGTTTGTCTATTCACCCGTGTGGATAATCGGAGGTCAATCGATGGACCATTTGCAGGCGATTCGTGTTTTCGTCCGCGTTGTCGAGACAGGAGGCTTTGGGCGGGCGGCGCTCTCCCTGAATATGCCCAACGCCACGGCGAGCAAATGGGTCAAATCACTGGAAGCGCACCTTGGTGTAAAACTGCTGGAGCGCAATACAAGGCGGGTCAGTGTGACGACCAATGGAGCTGCCTACTACGAGCGCACCCGGCAGTTGCTCAGCGAGCTGGATGATATTGAAGCCACGCTCGGTCGGGAGCAGGCGAGCCCACGTGGGGTGCTGAGAGTCGACACGGGTGGGTCGATCGCAAGTGGCATCCTCATTCCTGCATTACCGGCCTTTCTTGCTCGCTATCCCGGGATACAACTTCAACTCAGCGTCACTGATCGTACCGCGGATCTCGTCGCAGAAAACATAGACTGCGCGATTCGAAGCACCTCCGATGATCCGGACCTCGTGACGCATCCTATCGGGACGCTTGCGTGGACTACATGTGCGAGTCCCGCCTATCTCGTGAAGTACGGCAGACCGAAACATCCGAAGGAACTCGTGGACAAGAACATGCCTGTCGTCGGATATTTTTCCGCAAGCACGGGTACGACGCAGCCCCTTATGTTTCGCCGTGGCGAAGAAACGATCACGCTTGCTCATGTACGCAACGACATTCTTGTCAGCGAGAGCAATGCGCATCTTGCAACTGCACTGGCTGGTTTGGGGATCGTCCATACGTTGGACTTTATGGTTCGCCCGTCCATTGAGCAAAAAAGACTTGTACCCATTCTCGCGCAATGGCGGCCAGACGCGCTTGAGGTCTATATGGCGTATCCGCCTAGCCGGCGATATAGCACCAAGGTAAGAGTATTTGCGGATTGGGTAGCGACGTTGTTCGCGTCTGCGTGAGTTCAGGTCGGCGTCGTCAACAATCACGGCGCGGAGACTGAGGGCTTCCTTATATCCACCTCCACTGCTTTGTACGCCGTGCAAGGCATTCAACCGAGACGTTGAGCTCGCATCAGTAGCGGCTCATCAGGCGTGACTGGCGCTCACAGTGCATTTTTCATATTGGATGCACGAGTGCAGTGCGCGTCTGCCTGCACGTGGTGCGACGCACCGACGGTTTCGTTATCGCTAGCAGACTATACCGCGACCATCTGCGCCAAGCCTGCCCTTGCTTTGGTGAATGACCAAGCAGCGATTCGCGGCGGCAGGCACGACATATGCATATTGCCTCGGGTTGCCTGCCGGACGCATCCAGCAATCGCTGAAGCGCAGCAGCAACGCCTAGATCACTTGCCTGCACGGACAAAGGCGTCCGTGCAGGCCCCGGCCAATGAAGCCCGCCAACCAGACCCCTCCTGGTTAGCGGGCTTTTTTTGTCTACCGTTTCCGCAAACGTTTTAACTATGACGAAAAAATCAGATACGTTCGAAATTGCTGAGATGGGCGACGTGGTGCTGCAATCCGGCGCAACACTACGTGGCGCCAGGCTTGCCTACAAGACGCACGGCACCCTGAACGCCGCGCGTAACAACGCGATCGTCTATCCAACCTGGTACGGCGGCCAGCATACCGACAACGAATGGTTGATCGGCCCCGGCCTGGCGCTCGACCCCGCACGCTACTTCATCATCGTTCCGGACATGCTGGGCAACGGCTTGTCCAGCTCGCCGAGCAATACCCCGCCTCCCTACAACCAGGCCCGCTTTCCGCACGTGACGGCGTACGACAACGTCAAGCTGCAGCACCGGCTCGTCATCGAAACTTTTGGCATCGAGACGCTCGAGCTCGTCACCGGCTGGTCGATGGGCGCGTTGCAGGCCTACCACTGGGCTTCGATGTATCCGGGCATGGTGAAGCGCATGCTGCCCTCGTGCGGCTCGGCGCGGTGTTCGCCGCACAACTTCGTGTTCCTCGAGGGCGTCAAGGCAGCGCTCACCGCGGATGCGGAATGGAAAGAAGGTTTCTACGACAAGCCGCCTGCCCGCGGGCTGCGCGCGATGGGCCGCGTCTATGCCGGCTGGGGCTTTTCGCAGGCGTTCTATCGCGAGGAGCTGGAGATCAAGGCGCTTGGATATTCATCGCTTGAGGACTTCCTCGTGGCGTTCTGGGAAGGTGGTTTCCTGGAAGCAGACGCCAATGACTTGCTCGCCATGCTCTGGACCTGGCAACACGGTGACATCAGCGCCAATCCACTCTACAAAGGCGATTTTGATCTCGCGCTTTCGAGCATCACCGCAAAAACCATCGTAATGCCGGGCCAAACCGACCTTTACTTCCCACCTGAAGATAGCCAGTACGAGGTGTCGAAGATGCGCAACGCCGAATACCGGCCCATCCCGTCGATCTGGGGCCATCAAGCAGGCGGCGCGGGCCTCAACCCTGTCGACGCCAGGTTCGTCAACACGGCGCTCGTCGACCTGTTGGAACGCTAGGCTAAGGGTCTCCCGGCGGTCCACCATTAGTAAGTCAATGTAAACATTGGTTGTACTAATCAATAGTAAAAGGAGTTTTCATTTTGACAAGCGATGATCTCTCAAACCTGGACGCCGTTCAGATCGCGCATGCGGTCCGGACCCGGGAGCTATCTGCGATCGATGTGGTCAAGGCGGCGCTTGCGCGTATGGATGCGCTCGAACCATCCGTGCACGCATTTTGTACCGCCACGCCGGAACTCGCGCTCGAACAGGCCGAGGCGGTCGAGCGCATCGTGATGGCAGGGGGTGATCCCGGTCCACTCGCCGGCGTGCCGTTCGGGATCAAGGACCTCATCTCCGCCGCGGGTATTCGCATGGCGGGCGGCGCGCCCGCTTACGAGAACTTTATCGCGGACGAAGACGACGTTGCCGTCGAACGTATGAAGCAGGCCGGCGCAATCGTCATTGGCAAAACCAACGTACCCGAGTTCGGCTATAGCGGCGTCGGCCATAACCCGATTTTCGCAACCACCCGGAATCCCTGGAATCTTGCGATGACGCCCGGAGGATCGAGCGCCGGTTCAGCCGCGGCGGTGGCATCGGGCATGTGTCCGATCGCGCTCGGCAGCGACGGCGGCGGGTCGGTGCGCATCCCGGCCGCTCATAGCGGCATCTTCGGCATGAAGGCGTCGATGGGACGCGTGCCGCTCTATCCGGGCTGCCGCGATGAAATGTATCCAGGATTTTCGGGCTGGGAATCGCTCGAACACATTGGTCCGCTCACGCGCTCCGTCGCAGATGCAGCGTTGATGCTGTCCGTCATCTCAGGCCCCGACGAGCGCGACCGGTTGTCCCTTCCCGCCGCCGACTTCGACTGGAAAGAAGCGCCACATGGCGGCATCCGCGGCTTGCGAGTGGCCTACAGCCCGGATTGGGGCTATGCGCCAGTCGACCCGGAAGTGCGCGAGGTGGTTGGCCGGGCTGTCAAAGTCTTCGAACAGGAACTGGGCTGCACAGTCGAGATAGCGCATCCGGGTTTCACCGACCCCTTCGCGGCGTTCTGGGCACTCGTCGCGCAAGAGACCGACCTCGTCGGTATGCGCAAGATTGTCGATCAGCATGGCGACCGCATGTCCCGGCATCTGGTGGAGATGATCATGCATCCCTGGACCGCCGAGGACTTCACGAACGCCAACCTGAAGCGCAAGGAAGTGACCAACAACATGTGGCGTTTCATGCGCAACTATGACCTGATCCTGACGCCGACACTCGCAGTGCCGGCCTTCCCCGTGCATATCCAGGGCCCGGAAAAAATCGATGGACAGATGGTCTCAACCACCCAGTGGCTAGCCTTCACGTTCCCGCTGAACATGACTGGCCAACCAGCGGCATCGGTGCCGGCCGGCTTTACAAGCGACGGTTTGCCGGTCGGCATGCAGATCATTGGCCGCCATCTCGCCGACGCTACCGTGCTGCGTGCCGCCGCCGCGTTCGAACTCGCGCAGCCGTGGCGCCATATCCAGCCCCCCGTTGTCACCAACCTCAGTGCAAATCCAGCCGCAAGTTCCTGATCTTGTTCGTCCCGCCGTTTATGTCCGAACCCTGATGTTTTCCGCAGCCCTCTCGAGGAGAATTGCATGAATCAGTCTGTCACACCCGGCACTGCAAGCGCCGAACACAACGGTCTTGCCGAAGAGTTCGAACACGAACCGGTTCCGCTCACAAGACGACATTCGTTAAGGTCGGTAGCAGCCGTATGGTTTGGATTCCCAATGGTTCTGACCCAGGCGGTGTTCGGCGGCATCATCACGCTGAACCTGGGCTTTATCCACGGCGCGCTTGCCATCCTGATCGGCAACTTCGTGCTGTTCCTCTATGTGGGGGGACTCAGTCACATCGCGGGTTCCACCGGGCTCAACTTCGCCATGCAAGCCAAGGCGACTTTCGGCACCAAGGGCTACGCCATCGCAAGCGCCTTTCTATCAACTGTCGTGGTCGGGTGGTACGCCTTCCAGACTGGCTTGACCGGCGCAACCATCCATACTGCGTTCGGCTGGAACGCCACAGCCGTGATCGTGTTCGCGATGATTCTCTACACCTTCATCACGTTCCTCGGCATCAAGGCGCTTTCTATCGTCGGCCTGATCGCGGTGCCCTTCTTTATCATCATGGGTCTGGTGGGCGTGGGATTCGCTGCGGGAGAGCACGGCATTTCCAGCATCATGGCGTACACCGGAACTGCGGGGACGATGACCTTCGGTGGCGCGGTCACGATCGTCATCGCAGGCTTCGCGGACGCCGGCACGATGACGGCGGACTTCACGCGCTGGTCGAAGAACGGCCGGGAAGGCGTGCTCGCTTCTTTCACTGCTTTCCCCGTGGCCAACTCGATTGCCTTCCTGTTCGGCGCGGTCGTGGTGGCGGCGGGCGCGGCGGTCAACCCGGCGCAAAACGGCGGCGACTTCCTGCCGCTGTTAAGCGGTCACGGGCCCGTGGTGTCGGTCTTGGCGCTGATATTCGTGTTCGTCAATTTGGGGTCGGTCTGTGCGCACTGTCTTTACAACGGTGCAGTCGGCTACAGCCATCTGTTTGGCAGCCGCATGCGCCTGATGACCCTGGTATTGGGCCTCATCGGCGGGCTGGCCGCGGTCGCGGGCGTCTGGAGTCTGTTCCCGTACTGGCTCAGCATGCTCGGGATGTTAGTGCCGCCGATCGGCGCCGTGATGATTATGGACCAGCTGTTCTTCGGCAACGCGGGTAGAGTCGACGACGCCGAACCGTTCCATGGCAAGGCATTCGCAGCATGGGCGCTGGGCTCGATCGCGGCGATCATGGTGCACATGTGGGTACCGGAATACGGCGAAGCGCTGATCGGACTGGTCGTGGCTGGCGCGGCATTCGCGGTGCTCGGCCGCGGCCGCACCCAGCGCGCTGCGCTCAATCAATCGATCTGAACACGCATGGTCGCCGATCCGGCGCCCTTGCGATGATCTGCGAAGCCGACAGGTGATTGCTGCGCCGCGTCGAGCGCCTCCAAAACAAGCAAGCCTGGCGAAGGTTCCTACGCTCACGCATCAGGTCGCAAGTAAAGGAAAGTTTTACCCAATTGCAGTGCTTCCGATGGCCGCGTTCGTGGAAGATGCGAGATGTCCGTAACGTCTTCTAGCTCTCCTATGAACCAGCTTCAGGCAATGCGAATTTTTATGCGGGTCGTCGAGCTAGGCAGCTTTGCCAAGGTAGCCGAGCAGATCGACACGTCCACTTCGGCCATCACCCGGTACGTTTCCGGGCTGGAGGAGCGTCTGAAGGCACGGCTGCTGAACCGGAACACGCGGCACATATCGCTAACCGAAAGCGGCAAAGAGTACGACGAATCATGCCGCGACATTGTCCAGCGTCTGGATGCACTGGAATCCAATTTGCGAGAGACCAGTGGGGACGTCAGTGGTACGTTGCGCGTCGCCGCTTCGCTGACAATCGCGAACTCCGGACTAGCGCGAGTACTCTCGGGCTACAGGGCTCTGTATCCTCGCGTCAACTTCGACGTCACGGCGTTCGACGCACGCATCGATTTCGTGCAAGGTGCCTTTGACGTCTGCTTCTCTGAGGACTATCGGCTCGCCAGCTCGATGCTCATTTGCCGTCGCCT
>JBEKNG010000122.1:0-10822 GCA_049523075.1 Paraburkholderia sp. | reverse complement strand
CAACTGTGCATTCTCGCCATTCTCGATCGAGAACAACGATTCTTTGGGCTCGACAAGTGGCGGCTTTGGATAGAAGTCCTTCAGGTCCCGGCCAACCATGGCTGTGACAATCGCACTAACTTCCGCGCTGGCCTGCGGCCGAGTCCAGATCTTGCGCCCGTCCTTCAGAACCGTTACCCGGTCAGCAATGGCCATGACTTCAGGCATGCGGTGGGAAATATAGACAATCGCTACACCGTCCTTCCGCAGGTTTCTAACGAGCTGCAGCAGAAATTGGGTATCACGCTCACCGAGCGCCGCCGTTGGTTCGTCCATAACGACAACCTGGGCTTCAAATAGCAGCGCTTTGGCGATTTCAACCCGTTGCTGGCTCGCAATCGACAAGGTGCCGACGCGCTGATCCGGGTCTGTGCTGGTGCCAAGCTGAGCCAGTAATGCGGCCGTCCGCTGACGCATCTGCTGGCGGTCCAAAAAACCTCTTCGCGACGGTTCGCGCCCCATAAAGATGTTTTCCGCCACGCTGCGGTGAGGCAGCAAACTCAATTCCTGATGGATGACAGAAATGCCCGCCGCCCGCGCCTCTACCGGATGCGTAAAGCGCATCGGCCGATCCCTGATGCGGATCTCTCCCGCGTCGGGCCGATAGCTGCCGCCGAGGATCTTCATCAGCGTCGATTTGCCTGCGCCATTTTCGCCGCAGATCGCGTGGACCTCGCCGGCAAAACAATCGAAATCGACGTGGTCAAGGGCGACGACGCCCGGAAAGGCCTTCACGATTCCCCTCATCTGAAGTGCCGGCGCGTCCGTCATTGCGCCTCCTCCTTGCGTGACAAGGCCAGTCTTTCGCCAGCGGCATCCCATTGCTGGCGGACAAACGCAGCACTGCGCGCGAAGAGCACGTCGACATCATCAAAGAGATCTCGCCACACTCTCGTGGCGCCGGCGAGTTCCGGAAGCGCGCGGCTGAATGACTCGACAGTCAGCCAGCCGTCGTAGCCGCACCGGCGCAGCGCATCAAAATGCGCCTGAAAGGGAACATGTCCGGTGCCAGGGATACCCCGATCATTTTCGGAAACATGAAAATGATTGATCTCGCGGTGGTAACGTTCGTAAGTCGCCGGCGGGTCCTTTTCCTCGATATTGGCGTGGAACGTATCGAACATGTAGCCGTAATTCGGATGGGCAACCTCGCGGTAGATCGCCGATGCCTCGGCAATCGTGGACATGAGATAGCACTCGAAGCGGTTGACGGCTTCGGCAGAGATCTTGATTCCCGCAGGCTCGGCATATTCGGCGAGTTCGTGCATAGCCTCAATGCATCGACTGCGCTCTTCGGCAGTTGGCCCAAAGCCGCTAAAAATCCCAACAGGCGAATGGACCGGTCCAGCAATGATTTCCCCACCCATCGCATGGGTGCAGTCAACAATCCAGCGGTGACGATCGCGGGCACGCGCGCGCGTCGCTGGATCGGCGCTGATAGGATTGGCCTCGGCCGTCGCAACGGCGGCCGCGCCAGCGGACAAGCCGATATCTCGCAGAACTGAGCCGAGCGCCGCATATCGCTCCGTTGTTCCGGAAAAGACGGGGACTTCAACGCCATCGTAGCCCTGCGCCTTAAGGCGCTCGAGCTGAGGCGCATGCTCGACCGTGATATCCGCGCCCAAAACGAGCAAATTGAATGCGATCTTCACCGAGTGCCCTCCCGAATTGTGACGAATGATGCCGCGGCGGCATCATTCGCTGTCTCCCAGACAGACATTGCCAGAGTTGACCCGACGAAACGTGCACCTCTAAACGGTGGTAAATTTCTTAAATGGCTTTCCTGCGCTACGAGGCACAAATATGAGTAAACAGCCCGTCTTGGTCGCAACAGAAGATCGTCAGCCCTCCGTATTTCGGCAACCGTATTCGATGATGTATGCCGATAATTGCAGCGAGCTTCAGGCCGCGGCGCGCCACGGTGAGGTGGAGTTGCACGCATGGACACGCGGCAGCTATCCGGGAAAGTCCCTAGGGGATAAGTTGCCGGGTATCTGCACGGTCGGCGTCTGGGATGCGAAATACAGGCAGAGCTGGGGATTGAAACAGCATTGCAACGAAGGTTTCAAGATCGCCTATCTCGCGCGTGGCAATCTCAACCTCATCGTCGACGATAAGGTCTACGACCTGAAGCAGGGCCAGTTCATCGTCATCCGCCCCTGGCAGTTGCATTCAATCGGTAATCCCGTCGTGGATGCGAGCCGTCTGCTGTGGATTATCCTTGACGCCGGCCTGCGTCGACCGAGCGAGGCCTGGCACTGGCCCGACTGGATGGTTTTCTCCGAAAGCGAAGGCGAGTCGCTCGGCCGCATGCTCACTCAGAACAACCAGCCGGTCTGGGATGGCGGCACCGCGCTGTGCCGTGCCTTCGAAGCGGTCCCCGTGATCCTGCTCACCCGAACGCCAGAAGACGGCGAGACACGGCTGAAAGTGGCGATCAACGCGATTATGGTAAGCCTGCTCGATCGTATGATCGAGCAGGCGCCGAAACTCGATCCCGACCTGTCGACCTCGCAGCAGACCGTGGCGATTTTCCTGCGCCGCCTCGCCTTCGCATTGCGCGAGGACTGGACGCTGGAATCCATGGCCAAGGAATGCGGCCTGTCGCGCACGCGTTTTTCCGAGTATTGCAAGCGGCTCACCAACATGACGCCGCGGCAGCATCTCCAGCATCTACGGCTCGAAGAGGCGTCGCGCATGCTGGAGATGCCGGGACGCAGCAGCATCACCCAGATTGCTTTCTCTTGCGGCTTCAATTCCAGTCAATATTTTTCGAACGCCTTTCGCAAGCGCTACGGCCACGCGCCGAATGCGGCGGGCTCAAGACGCACACGAGAGTCGCCGTAATCCAGACGGGACTCGATCAGCAGTTCGCGTAGCTCGTTGCCGATCCTCGTCAGACCGTGACCTCAGGAATGATCCCCATTCTGCGGCCGATCTGCTCGAACGCAGCAATCGCCCTATCGAGGTCGTCTCTCGTGTGGGTCGACATGACGCTCAAGCGCAGACGCTGACCGTCTTTGTTGACCGCAGGAAATTCGATCGAATTCAGAAAAATTCCTGCATCGTCGAACTGCTTGCAAACATCGCGAATATTCACATCCGCAGGGATCCGAACCGGAATGATCGAGGCCTCGCGGAAGGTTTTGAAACCCAGCGCGTTCAGGCCCGCCTCCAGGTAGGCTGCATTCTCATGCAGGCGCGTGAGCCGTTCCGGCTCGCGCTCGACCACTTCCATCCCGCCGAGCACGCCAGCCACCGTCGTAATCGGCAAATGGGCCGAAAACATGTATGAGCGCGAGCAGAACCTGAGGTAATCGATCACCTCACGGTCTGCACTGAGAAATCCTCCTGTCATGCCAAACGCTTTGCTGAAGGACCCCATGCAGATATCGACACCGCCCTTCATGCCGAAATGCTCCGACGTGCCACTGCCGGTTTTGCCCATGACGCCAGTCCCATGCGCGTCGTCGAGCACCAGCGTCGCGCCATATTCGCCACACAGTTCGCTGATCCGCGGCAACGGAGCCAGGTCGCCGTCCATCGAGTACACGCCTTCGACCGCCACGAATATCTGACGATTGGGTCGCGCCGCGCCTTTCCTGACGCGAATCAAGAGCCGCTCGAGGTGCTCCGTGTCGTTATGAGCGAAGCGGATTGCCCTGAGGTTGGTCGTCGTCGCCGCGAGCGCAATGCCGTCATAGAGGCTGGCGTGGTTGTACTCGTCGTAGAGCAGCACGTCGTCATCCCTGAGCAGGGTCGTAACCCACCCGAGATTCGCCTGATAGCCAGAGCCGTACAGCAGCGAATCCTCGGTGCCCTTCAAAACCGACAGGCGAAGCTCCAGCTCCATGTGGAGCTGGGTCATCCCGCCCAGCAAAGGCGGCCCACCTACGCCCGCACCGAACTCCTCGAGTGCCTGCTGGATGCGCCTGAGCACATGCGGATGCGTGGTCAGGCCGAGATAATTGTTCGAGCCGAACATCACCATTTCTCGCGTCGTTCCGTCGATTCCCCTCACCCGCACACGGTTCGATATCGCTGAAACGATCTCCCTGCCGTAGTGCGCAAGCCCCTTGGTACGTGATGCACGGTAGTACTCCGAGAACGGTTTGACGCGTCCCAGCAGCGTAGTGGCCTCAGTCCTGAAGAACTCAGACAATGAAAAATTCTCGCCGTTATTCGTAGACGCCACAGACTCGAGATCTGCAGCAGGCGAACCTGATGACATGATGCGTTCCTTTGGAATGATCGGCTTGTTAGTCCGTTGTAGATACGCGAGCCGAAGTGCATTGCATCGTCCTTAGGGAGCTGTCAGGCGAGGCCGCTTCTGTTCGAAGCGTGACGATAACATCAAGCTATTGCATACGAGCAATTGTTTGTATGCATTCGTTGTATCGAGTGAAACTATGAAGGTTCTCTATCACCTCGACCGTCACCCGCTCGGCACCGTTCTCGAATCTCTGAGGGCCTATACGCCCGTATATCCAGGCGACGCTAAACGCCATACTGGTACACCCCACCGTAGGGGCCTTCCTGACTTCCGTGCAATAGCCCAACTCCGGTCGCGGCTGTAATGTAAGGCCATACCCAATGCGATCACGCAAAAGTACGCCTAAAAAGGTCCGGTCTGACCCGCACAGGGCGCAAGGAGACGAGCATGAAAAGGCTGGGCTTCCTGACACGTCAGGAGATCTTTAACCACGCCGTGCAGCATCTGTTCGGCCAGGCGCAAGCCTCCTTGCTGCCTCGTGGCGGCGGCGCATATCGAGGTTACTGCGGCGGCTGTCCGGTAGGCAGTTTCATCAAGCCGCGCGACTACATGACGGCGATGGAAGGCGTGCCCGTCCGCTACATCGGGAAACCACCGGAGAACGTGCCGGCCTACATGGATATCGGTGTCGCTGCGCTCAGGCGCGCGCTGCTGCGCTCGCGCATCAATGTGTCCGATCCGGTGACCGTCGAATTGCTCAGTTGTCTGCAGAACGTCCACGATGTATTTGGCACATGGGAATGGGGTGAGCGGCTGGCATCAATTGCTCGTCAATTCGACCTGTCGACCGACCTTCTGAAAGCCGCTGCGTGAGGAGTGCAGGTGTGATCATGTGGAGCGCAAGAGAGATTTACGAACGCGTGAGCGCTCATCTGCTGAACCAGGCGGCCGTGTCGGAGGATGAGAACGGCTCGTGCCGGCTGCGTGGCGCCAACGGCCGCAAGTGCGCAATCGGATCACTCGTCAGCGACGAGTTCTATCACCCGGACATCGAAGGGATCGGCATTTCGTACTATCGGCACGCGCGAGACGGCAAGTTGCCGCGGGCCCTCTATGCGTCGAACGTGAATGCATACGATCCGGGCATCGTTGATCTGCTTTGCGAACTTGAGCAGGTTCACGACGACGCCAGCATCGATCAATGGCCTCAACTTCTCACTGCTCTCGGCAGGCGCCACGGGTTCATTTGATACGCAAAACAAGCCCTTGATCGCGCATGCTATTGGCAATGCGACCGTTCGCGACCCTGTTTCGACCTCATGCTGGGGACAGTCCGCGGAGCGCGACTGCAGGTTACTTACGCACCGCCTGCGCGCGCGTTTACGCTCGGGTGTTGCTTTGAAATGCTTCGCATAGCGGCGGGAGCACCATGCATGAAACGGGTAATCGCAGCCTCGATGATGCCGTCGAGGTCATCCGGAACTGGCATGTCGTACACCCAACGGCGCACGGCCAGATAGAACAGTTCACCATGCAGGCCCCAAGCCACTTCCATCTCTTCCGCAGAAGGAGGAGATTTTCGCGCCCTGGGGGCCTCTGCCAATAACCGCAGTTCGATCGCCAAGGGCGCGATGACCTTTGCCTGAATTAGCGCGAGATAGCGCTGACTGATGCCGACGCCCTTCAGGCCGCCAAACACGAAGATCCTTACCCAGTCATAGCGGAATATCGAGTGGAGATAGACTTTGTAGAAATCGGTCAGGCGCGCTTCCAGTGGTCGCTTCGGTTGACGCAGCAGGCTCTCCCATTCGGGTTGCCAACGACTGAGATAAACCTCCTGGTACACGCGGTCAATCAGTGCCTCCTTGGTCGGGAAATACCGGAAGAGGTTCTGGTGCGTGATGCCAAGTCGCTGCGCGAGTTCCCGTAGTCCCCCGTCGAATCCCACTTCGGCGAAGAAGCTCACGGCGCCCTCGATAATTTCACGTTCGCGCTCCTCAGGCGCAAGGCGTCGCCGCCGTGGGGGCGTGGCGGCCGTTGACGGGATGCGGGCGGTGCGCGCAGCGGAAGCCGGTTTCTCGATCGGTTTGGTCATCCCAACAGGTTACCTGCGCGAGACCGTTCGGTAAATAGCCTGAAAACCATGCGGGACGGGTTCTCCCATGCACACCAAATGCCTTTGTGCGGACAGCTAGTTGCCAGTCGGTAATTTGTGATACGCTAATGATACATGGAGTACATGCCAGTGCCGACCCGGTCGAAACTGGTTCGCTATCGAAAGGAGACAGGTCCATGGAGCTATCTGGGCAGCAGATTGTCGCCGCACCGCGACAAGCGGTTTGGGACGCATTAAATGACCCCCGTGCGCTTTACGAATGCATTCCAGGGTGCGAGGACATCGAAAAAATATCCGCTGAAGAGACGCGGGTACGGGTCGCAGTGAAACTGGGACCGGTGCGCGCCCGATTTACCGGGAAGATGCTCATGTCAGACGTCACTCCCGCAGAGCGATGCAAGCTCACCTTCGAGGGTGCTGGCGGGGCCGCCGGATTCGCAAAAGGGTTCTCGCGAGTTGAACTGTCCGACGAGGGAACTGCGACTAAACTCACCTATTCTGTTGAAGCGTCCGTGGGGGGCAAACTTGGGCAGATTGGTGGACGGCTCATCGACTCATCCGCCAAGAAAATGGCCGACGAGTTCTTTGGATCGCTAGATCGCTATTTGACAGGAAATTCGCTTCCGCGCGAGAGCGGACGCGAGCCGGCGCCGACTGCGAAAATTGCAGAGATTGCCGATCTGCCTAGGTCCGCTGCCGAGAAGCCATCTGTGCGCGATACGCCGGTGGGTCGCGGCGCATGGAGTGGCGGCCTTATGCCAGAACTCTTCCGCGTCGGCTGGTTCACGCTTGGGGTGGCAGTCACCCTGTTGCTCAAGCATTCGTTCTAGGAAGGGGTTGCTCATGAAAGCTCCTGAATTCGACTATGTGCGAGCCCGGTCGCTTGAAGAGGTGTTCGCACTACTGGACGAGTATGGCGATGAGGCGAGGATTTTGGCGGGTGGTCAGACGTTGCTTGCGACCATGAACATGCGGCTATCCGAGCCTCAAATTCTGGTGGACATCGCAGGCCTGTCAGCCCTGAAGCAACTGTCAGTCGTCGGCGATGTCCTGCGTATCGGCGCATTGGTGACACATGCGGAGATTGAAGATTCGGCTGTGGTGCGCAAGCATGCCCCCCTGCTCTCGGAGGTTGCGCCGCTGGTCGCACACCGCGCCATTCGCAATCTAGGCACATTCGGCGGATCGATAGCATTCGCGGATCCCGCTGCGGAGTGGCCGTGCATTCTGGTTGCGACGAGGGGAGTCGTGATTGCGCAAGGCGTCGAAGGTCAACGTCGAATCCCGGCGGACGAGTTCTTTATCGATCTCTACACGACTGCGCTACGCCCAGGCGAAATCATCGTCGCGTTGGATATCCCTCTCAAGGGGCCAAAATCGCTCTACGCATTCAATGAATTGACCCGACGTCATGGCGATTACGCCATCGTTGGTGCAGCTATCACGGGTAACGCCTCTGAAGAGGGGTTTCTCAAAGATGCGCGAATTGTCTTCCTCGGCACCGGTAACAAGCCAGACCGGGCGCATGCGGTCGAGCAGCAACTAGAGACGACGCCGCTTACGCGCGCTGCAGCGCCAATCTTTGCGCAGGCGCTCGACATCAGCCCCGGAGGCGATCTCTACAACTCGGCCGAAACCAAGCTCCACCTCGCGCGGGTTACCCTCGAGAGATTGCTGTCGAAACTGGCTCAGAAGCTGGAGGTGCCTGAACATGGCTGAACGCCAAGCTATCCGGCTGGTTGTCAACGGCAAGAGCGTGACGACGACAGTCGAACCCCGGATGCACCTGATCGATTTCTTGCGGGATGAATTGCAGATTAACGGGGCTCGCGTTGGTTGTGAGCATGGGGTATGCGGGGCATGCACTGTCCGTCTGAACGGGCAGATGGTGCGAGGTTGCCTTGTGCTCGCCGTCCGGGCGGCAAACTGCACGGTTGAAACCCTCGAAGGCGCAAGCGACCGCGGCGATCTTGCTGCATTGCAAGCGGCCTTTCATGCACGCAACGCCTTGCAGTGCGGCTTTTGCACCGCAGGTATGCTGCTCGCAGCAGCGGAGCTTGTTGCGACCAGGCCGGATTCCAGTCGCGAGGAGATCCGGGAGTTCATGTCGGGAAACTACTGCCGCTGTACGGGTTACCAAGCCATTGTCGACGCGATTGAGGATGTTCTGAGCGCTCGCTCCGGAAGCGTAGCTGGGGGACAAAAATGCTGACGCCAACCAAGAGTGAACAGCGTATCGCTGACGAACTACGCTACATCGGCGCGCCAGTGCCGCGACCGAACGCGCTGAGATTACTGCAGGGCCGCGGCGTGTATGTGGACGATATTGTGCTGCCACGCATGGCCCACGTTGTTTACTGGCGCAGTCCGATTGCGCACGGCCGCATCACTTCGTTCGACGCGAGCTTTGCCACGATGATGCCTGGCGTGATAGGTGTATTCGGGGCGGAGGATATCGCCGATATCTGTACTCCATGGGTGGGTACGCTGGCTCACTTGCCCGGCATGAAGTCCCCGCCGCAATATCCCCTTGCGCGGGGACATCTATGCTGGCAAGGCGAACCGGTCTTTGCGGTGGTCGCCGAAACCCGGCATCAGGCTGAAGATGCACTCGCTTACCTGCGGATTGAATGGGACGAGCTGCCCGTCGTCGCGAATATGGAGCGGGCGCTGGACCCTGACTCGCCCCTCATCCACCCGGAACTGGGCGATAACCTGTGCCTTACACGGACAATCGACAACGGCGCGGTGGATGCTACGTTTGCGAGTGCTGATCTTGTTGTTGAAGAGTCGTATCGCTTCGGACGTCACACCGGCGTGACCATGGAGACTCGCTCGGTACTGGCCGACTTCAACGCTGCCGATCACACTTTGACCGTCTACCACTCGCATCAGGCGCCACACATGATGCAGGATTTGTACAGTCGGCATCTGAACCTTCCGGAAACATCGGTTCGCGTGATCTGCAAGGACGTGGGAGGATCATTTGGCATCAAGGTGCATTCCTATCCGGATGACTTCGCGACGGTAGCCCTGTCGAAACTTCTAAAACGCCCCATCAAGTTCGTTGCCGACAGACTAGAGTCATTCACGAGCGACGTGCATGCGCGAGACCACCTTGTAAAGGCACGGCTTGCCGCGACAAAAGATGGCCGTATCCTGGCGTTCGAAATCGACGATCTTACCGGCGTTGGGCCTTATTCCGTGTATCCGCGGACGAGTGGTATCGAGGGCAATCAGGTTCTTAACATCACCGGCGGTCCTTATCAGCACGAAAACTATAGAGCACGACTGCGCGTCGTGTTCCAGAACAAGCCCCCCATGAGCCAGTACCGGGGAGTCGGACATCCGATCGCATGTGCCGTAACCGAGGGGATTGTCGACCTCGCCGCTTCAAGACTCGGAATTGATCCGCTTGCGTTCAGAAAAATGAACGTAATGCATGACGATGCCTATCCCTGCACGGGGGCATCCGGGATCAAGCTTGAAGGGCTCTCTCATGACGCGTGCCTCGCCCGGATTGAAAGACTGGCTGACTACGACGGGCTCCGCGACGAGCAACGTCGTCTCCGGGAAGACGGTGTGTTTCGCGGAATCGGCATCGCTGCGATGGTCGAACTTACCAATCCCGGCCCCGCATTCTATGGCATCGGTGGTGCGCGCATCGCGGCGCAGGACGGGGCAACCGTCCGTCTGGATGCCGGCGGCGGCATTACAGTTATGGTAAGCGTCGGAGAACAGGGTCAAGGCAGCGAGACCATCTTCGCCCAGATTGCCGCGGACGCCCTTTCGATGCCGATCGGCCGGGTCCGCGTCATTACAGGTGACACGTCAGTCACGCCGTATGGTGGCGGGACGTGGGCATCAAGAGGGGCCGGCATAGGCGGTGAGGCGGTGCTTCAGGCGTCGAACGCCTTGGGGATGCAGTTGATTGAGTTTGCCTCTGCGGTGCACGAGCGCTCGCCTGAAGGGCTCAAGCTCTTTAACGGACAGGTGATGGACGCAGAAAACGGCGCCCTTCTGATTGACCTTAAAGACCTGGCGAGTAAGGCCTATTTCCGCCCGGACACTCTGCCGAGGGATTTCCAGCCTGAGCTATCCGCGACACGACACTATTCGCAACGCGATTATCCATTCGTATTTACCAACGGCGTACATGTCTCATACGTCGAGGTCGATGTGGATACTGGCATGGTGAAGTTACTGAAGCACTGGGTCGTTGAGGATTGCGGACGTGTCATTAACCCGATGTTGGTGGACGAACAGATTCGTGGCGCGGTCGTGCAGGGCATTGGCGGAGTGCTGTTCGAAGAATGTCTTTACGACGAAGCAGGTCTGCTCAAGAATGGCAGCATGGCAGACTATCTTGTGCCGATGGCGTCCGAAATGCCGGACATCGAAATCGCTCACGTAGAGACGCGGACAAAAACTTCGGCGCTCGGTGCCAAAGGAGC
>JBEKNG010000121.1:0-10824 GCA_049523075.1 Paraburkholderia sp. | reverse complement strand
ACCAGCTCGTCGACGCGACCTGGGTTTGGGCGGAAATCCTGCAAGGGATCTTCCGCGTTGATCCGACATTCGAGCGCGGCACCGCGCATCACGATGTCGTTCTGGCGAAACCTCAGCGGCTCGCCATCGGCGATGCGCAGCGTTTCTCGCACCAGGTCGACGCCCGTGATCGCCTCGGTGACCGGATGCTCGACCTGAATGCGCGTGTTCATTTCGATGAAGTAGAACTCGCCGCGCGTGTCGTCGAACAGGTATTCCAGGGTTCCCGCACCGCGATAGCCGACCTGGCGCGCGAGCCGCGTGGCGGATGCGCACAACGTCTCGCGCAATGCGGGCGTGAGCGAAGGCGAGGGCGCTTCCTCGAAAATCTTCTGGCGGCGCCGCTGCAGCGAGCATTCGCGCTCGAACAGGTGAACGACGTCCTTGCCATCGCCGAGCACCTGGACTTCGATGTGCCTTGCGCGGGCAATGAAGCGTTCGAGATACACGGCGCCATCGCCGAACGCGGCCTGTGCTTCGCGTTGCGCACGCGGCAGCTCAGCATCGAGTTGCAGCGCGTCGTGGGCGACCCGAATGCCGCGCCCGCCGCCGCCTGCCGCTGCCTTGATCATCACTGGATAGCCGATACGAGCGGCGATTTCGCGCGCTTCACCGAGCGAGAGCACAATGCCGTTGCTGCCCGGCACCGTCGGCACATCGGCACGTTGCGCCGTTTCGCGGGCGCGGGCCTTGTCGCCCATGGTCGCGATCACCGTTGACGACGGTCCGACAAAAATCAGTCCCGCTGCTTCGACCTGCGCTGCAAAGGCCGAGTTTTCCGATAGAAAGCCGTAGCCAGGATGGATCGCATCCGCTCCGCATTGTTGTGCCGCGGCTAGAATCGCCGCCGGGTTCAGATAGCTCTTTGCGGCATGTGCCGACCCAATATGCACTGCTTCGTCGGCCATGCGGGCCGCCAGGCTGTCGCGATCGGCATCGCTGACGGCGGCGACTGCGCGCATCCCCAGTTCGTGCGCGGCGCGAATCACGCGCACCGCGATCTCGCCGCGATTCGCCACCAGCACCGTGCGAATGCGCTGCGGCTGATAGAACGCCGTCGTGGGCCCGTTCTGATCGGTCAGGTTGGTTGCGTTCATCGCGTTCAGGCCTCGATTCGCATCAGGATCTGTCCGGCGTCCACCGGTTCACCGTCGTCGACGAGAATCTCGGTGACTTTCCCTGCCACTGTCGTTTCGACGTCGCTGAACTGCTTCATCACCTCCACCAGTCCGACCACCGTGCCGTCTTCGATCGACGCGCCGACTTCGACATAGGGCGGCGCATCCGGCGACGCGCGCCGATAAAACGTGCCTGGTAGGGGACTGACAACGTCGTGTTGTGCCATCTGGGTGCTCCTCAAGTCTGATTCGATTCAGATGATGATGGGTATCAGCGGGCGAACGCGGGTACCGGCGCGGCGATGCGAATGTCATGGCGCGTCAGCAGGGCGCGCGTGGCCTCGACCAGCTTGAGCGCGCCGGGTGTATCGCTATGGATGCAGACCGAATCGAAATCGATCTCGATGTCAGGGCCGTCGACGGTCGCCACGCGCCCTTCGACGCAGGCGCGCAGCACCTTCGCCGCCACCTGGTCCGGATCGAGCCGCCCGACCCGCCGCGTAAAGACAATCGAGCCGGTGCGGTCGTAATCGCGGTCGGCGTAGAACTCGCGGATCACCGGCTGGCCGAGTTCGCGAGCGATCCTGCAGGTGACCGACGCTTCCATGCAGTACAGCAGCAGCTTCGGATCGAGCGTCTGCAGCGTTTCGATCAACAGCCGCGAAAGATCTTCGTCGCGCGCGGCGAGCATGTAGAGAGCGCCATGCGGCTTCACGTGCTGCACGCTGACGTTGTGGAGCCGGGCAAATTCGCGCAGCGCTCCGAGCTGAAAGACAATGTCGTTGACGAGCGCCTGCGGCGCCTCGGTGATCGTGCGGCGCCCAAACCCCACCAGATCGCGAAACCCCGGATGCGCGCCGATCCCAACACCTGCCTGCTTCGCGAGTTGTACCGTACGCGCCATGATGTTGGGGTCGCCCGCGTGGAAGCCGGTTGCGATGTTGGCCGAACTGATGAGCGGCATGATCTCCTCATCGACGCCGTCACCAATCTGCCATGCGCCAAAGCCTTCGCCCATGTCGGAATTCAAGTCGACGCTGTGCTTCTTCATGCTGGATGTCTCCCTGGATCAGCGGCCCAAGTGCGTCTGAAGGCGGCGCATCAAGCCGGTTGGGATAGACATTAACTGCCTCCGATTCGCCAAAATAGTTCTATTTTTATATGGCACGTTATCTGTTTTTCAGATGACACGGGTTCCGTGAGGAGGCGCGTAAACCCTGAAATTTCGGGCACCGAGGGAAAACCCGGCAGGTGGGGATTCAATCGATTTTTTGCGGAGATAAGATACCGCTCGATACAATATCGTTTTTTCAGGGGGACGCCGTGGCCTTGACCCTACGCCAGCTCAAGTATTTTGTCGCCACCGCGGAGCTCGGCCAGATCTCGCAAGCGGCCATTCAGCTCACGATTTCGCAGTCGGCTGTCACCAATGCGATCAAGGAACTCGAAGACAGCCTCGGCACGCAATTATTCATGCGCACTGCCGCGGGCGTGACGTTAACCAATACCGGCCGGCGCTTCCTGAACCAGGCGTACACGATCCTGTCGTCGGTGGACGAGGCGATGCGCATTCCGAACCTTGAGAGCACGCTTACCGGAACCTTGGCGATCGCCGCGAGCTATACCGTGCTCGGCTATTTTTTGCCCCATCATCTGCAGCGCCTGAATACGCTGTATCCGCGGCTCACGATCCAGTTGAGCGAGCTGAATCGCGAGTCGATCGAGGAGGGCTTGATCGCAGGGCGCTATGACATGGCGGTGCTGCTCACGTCAAACGTCGCGAATCCGGAGTTGATGCTGGAACCGGTCATTCACTCAGTGCGGCGCTTGTGGCTCTGCGCCCAACATCCGCTGCTAAAGCGCGAGAGCGTCACCCTCGCCGACGTCGCCGCAGAACCATTCGTCATGCTAACGGTTGACGAGGCGGCCTATACCGCGTTGCGCTACTGGAACGAAACGCCTTACCGGCCGAACGTCAAGCTGCGCACCTCGTCCGTCGAGGCCGTGCGAAGCATGGTGGCGAACGGCAGCGGCGTAGCGATCCTGTCGGACATGGTCTATCGCCCGTGGTCGCTGGAGGGCCGACGAATCGACACAATGCAGTTGCGTGATGCGGTGCCGCCGATGAGCGTGGGCCTCGCGTGGCGCAGAAACGCCGAGCTGAGCCCGGCGATGCATGCGGTGCGCGAGTATTTCCGGCATACCTTTACGGAGCCGAGAGCGTTCACAGGGGGCGCATGAACGAGGGGGCTCCGCGTCCTTCGGGTTGTTCAGGGCCGACTCCCTAATACCGAGGCTCCCTGAGCGGCGTACGCGTGCAGCAAATGATGGGCAATGGCGAACGGCTTGGGCGCCGACAGCCCGCTCGCATGCGTTTCCGTGAGCATGGCCGCAACTTCCGCGCGCGAGAACCAGCGGGCGTCTTCGAGTTCCGCTGTATCGACGACGATGTCAGTATCGCTCGCCTGCGCAAAGCAGCCGATCATCAGGGATGAAGGAAACGGCCACGGCTGTGAAGCGAAGTAAACAACGTCTGCACACGTCACGTGCGCCTCCTCCATCACTTCGCGCCGCACGGCGTCCTCCACGGTCTCGCCCGGTTCAACGAAACCAGCCAGCGCTGAGTACATTCCCGGGGCGAAATGACGCTGGCGTCCCAGCAGACACCGTTCGCCATCGATCACCAGCATGATCACGACGGGATCCACTCGCGGGAAATGGCGTGCGTCGCAAACATCGCAGAGGCGTTGCCAGCCGGCCGCCGCGACGCGGCTTTGGGCGCCGCAGTTTGCACAGAAGGAGTGGCGGCGGTGCCAGTCGAGCATCGACTTCGCCTCGCCCAGCATGCCGAGCACGCCGGGAGCAACAAGACCCTGCAGTGCGATCGAGCGAAGGTCGATGCGATCGTGGAGCGCGCCTGGCGATGAGTCCTCTGGCGCGGGGCTCAACGTGAAGCCGAGCGCGAAGCGTCCGCCGCCGTGGCTTTCCACCCCGAGGAAGACGTGATGTAGCGGCTGGCCGAAGGCAGTCGTTTCGCTCGCGAGGAACCACGGGTCGCGCTCGCTGCCGCGCTTGAGCAGGGGCACGTCGCCGTCGAAGACGAGAAAGCGCGCGGCGGGGTCATCGCGTAGCTGCTCGATGAAGGCGTGGTCTTCCCGCTGGTCGGAGCGACGGTCGAGCGGGTTGAAGTTAAAACCAATGGACTTGGAAAAGGCGGTCATCACCATCATTGACAGGTGGGCAGGGACGAGTCTCGCAAGTATCGCACGACGGCCTGTCCGGTGGAGTAAGCCATGCCGCGGGTAGGCGGTGGACGCCGTCAATACCTGTCTCGCAGATCCGCGCCTGTTCGCGTGATCCAATTCCAGTTCACTCACCGCGCTCCAGGAGGCCTGCAGCCCCTGGAGCGCGGATCCCGCTTAGAACTTGACGCGGATGCCGACGCGAACCGCGAGCTGCGAGTCTGCGCCCGCAACCGGCAGGTAGCTGCTCGTGCTCACACCGATCTGCGATTGCAGGGGGGCGCCGCTCGCGGTCTTGCCCTTGGCGTCCTGATACACGCCGAGCAGGTACACGTCGGTGCGCTTGCTCAGTGCGTAGTCGACGCTGGCATCAACCTGATTCCAGTGACCGTTGGTCTGATCCTTGGCCTGCATGTACGTGTAGCCCAGCGCGCCCGTCAGTGCCGGCGTGAAGGCATACTTGCCGCCTGCTTCATACGCATTGAACGTCGTCATGTGGCCGGTGAGCTGCTCGATGTCCGTGTGCGTCCACAACGCCCACAGTGTCGCCGCTCCGATCGAGTACTTGGTGCCGACGCCGGCCGTAGCGAGGTCCTTCGCCACGCTCGTGCCCGTGAGGGCCGATGCATTGGCCAGCGTTGTCGAGAAGGTCGGCGATGCCGAACCCGGGAAGCGGATGTCCGTGTACGCTGCGCCGATACCGAACGCGCCGTTCACGTAGTTCAGGCCGAAGCTGTACGCAGACGACGAACCGGAGGTGCCAGGTGCGCCCGCAAACGCGCCAGCCTGGTTCGAGAAGCCGTACATCGCGCCGAACGTCAGACCGTAGAAGTTCGCGCTGTTGAACTTGATCGCGTTGTTGATACGGCTCGACGTGAGCTGGTCGACATCGTTGATGTGATAGCCGTAGTTACCCGCGACCGTCTGGCCGCCGGTGGCATAGGAGCCACCCAGATAGTCGGTCGAGAACGAATATTGACGGCCGAGCGTGAGCGAGCCGACGCCGTCTTGCGTCAGGCCGACGTACGCCTGACGGCCGAACAACGCGCCACCTTGACCCAGCGTGCCGTTGCCCGAGTTAAAGCCGTTTTCCAACGTGAAGATGGCCTTCAGACCGCCACCCAGGTCTTCGGAACCGCGCAGGCCCCAACGGCTGCCCTGGGAGACGCCGTCACCGTACTGGACGAGGTCTTGGGCCTTGGCATTGGCGTGGTTCACATACGTGATACCCGCATCGATCAACCCATACAGCGTGACGCTGCTTTGCGCGTGAGCGGTGCCGGCGAATGTCGCGAGGATAGCGGTGGCAAAAACTGTCTTTTTCAAGAGATTCTCCGATTTATAAGAGGCGATCGCGAGCCTGGCTCTGTTGGCAGGTCACGCGATGGCCGCCAATTTAAGGGACCGGAGCGAAAGGAATGTGACAGCTAGATTATTTGGGAGAATCTGTCGTACGAATACGACGTTTGAATGGCGGCTCTACGGAATGTGGTGCGCAAGGCCGGTGGGCTGTGCTGGCGGAGATTGTCGCGGATGACAGGACAGCCAAACCGGCAGCGGCATCGTTGCCGCCACCGTCAACGCATCAATCAGTTGGACAACAACGATCCCGAGCGGAATGCCTTCGCGCCGGCGATGCGGGCGAATTCCAACCCTGCGGTCGCGAAGCGCGTCAGGTGCCGCGCATACAGCACGCCGGCGACGGTGCTCTTGAGCGTCACCACGCGATCGGACAGCGGATCGACGATATCGGCGATCTCGTGACCGGCGTCGACCCAGGTGCCGACTTCGGTGCGGTACACCAGCACGCCGCTGATGGGCGCAACGATCGGCTCGGCGCCGGCGAGCGGCGTCGCGGCGAATTCGAGCGCCGGCATCGGCGCCGCAGTGCCTTCGATGACGCCACGATGCGTCAGATACTCGATGATGCCCTGCGCGTCGTGCTCGGCGAATTCGTACGAGACGTTGCGTTGGCCGCGCAGTTCGATCGTCACCGAGACTGAGCCGTTCGGAATCGGAAAACGCTCGCCGTAGCGGCCCCGCAGATCCGACCAGCAGAAACTGTGGATTTCGTCGAACGGGTTGCCGACGGAATTCAGCGCCAGCAGCGAGGCCTTGGCTTCCAGATAGCGCGCGAGCGGTTCGACTTCCGGCCACAGGTCCGGGTTGGTGTAGAGATGCATCGCCGCTTCCCAGTCGCAGTGCAGGTCGAGCACGACATCGGCGTCGTACGAGAGCTTCTGCAGCGCGAGGCGTTGCGATTCCAGTTCTGTTTCCGGTTTGATCGCATTGAGTGCTTCGCGCATTGCTGTGCGGATGGCTTTGCGGTTCTGCTCGATGTTGTCGGTCAGACGCGCTTCGATCACCGGCTGCACAAGGGCGGACAGATCGTGGAAGTTGCGGTTGAAATTCTGTGCCGTGTTGGTCTCGAAGCGGCCCGTGTGGTGGCCGAGAAAATGCTGGTTCAGACCGATCGGGTTCGCCACCGGCACGACGACGACCTCGCCCTTGATCTTGCCCGCGGCCTCGAGCGCAGCCAGCTTGTTGCGCAGCGCCCAGGACACCAGCATGCCGGGCAGCTCGTCGGCGTGCAGCGAGGACTGGATATAGATTTTTTGCCCGCCGCCGGAACCATAGTGAAAACTCGTCAGGTTGCGTGCGGTGCCGAGTGTCGGGGAAATCAGCGGATGGGTTTGGGTTTGCATGATGTCTGAAGCGCGGCGGCCTCGCGAGGAGTCGCGCTAAGTCGTTGAATTCAGTTTGAAAAATCGATTTTCTGGGCGGCTTGTGGCAGCGCGAGTTTGGCTCGCGCTGCGCAGCGTAATGGTTCGATCTTAGCCGATATGCGGTCTGGATGTGGATTGATGCGTAGCGCCAAACGAAACGGGCTCCGCGTATTGCGGAGCCCGTTTGTACAACGAAGCGGCGCGGCAAGCCGAGCCAGCCACGATCAGCTGCCGTACACGTCGAACGTGAAATACTTGTTCTCGAGCTTCTTGTACGTGCCGTCCTTGATCATGTCGGCAATCGCCTTGTCGACCTTGACCTTCAGGTCGGTGTCTTCCTTGCGCATGCCGATGCCTGCACCGTTGCCGAGAACCTTCTCGTCGATGATGTCCTTGCCGGCAAACTCGTAGCCAGCGCCGCGCGGGGTCTTCAGGAAGCCAATATCAGCTTCCACGGCATCTTGCAGCGATGCATCCAGACGACCCGACAGCAGGTCGGTGTAGACTTGGTCCTGGTTCTGGTACGACACAACCTTGGCGCCCTTCGGCTCCCAATAGGTCTTCGCGTACGTTTCCTGGATCGTGCCCTGTTCGACGCCCACCGACTTGCCTGCCAGCGATTCCGGCGTCGGCTGGAGACCCGAGCCCTTCTTGGTGACGAGGCGCGTCGGCGTGTTGAACAGCTTCGACGAGAAGGCGATCTGTTCCGCACGTTGCGGCGTCATCGACATCGACGACAGCACGCCGTCGAATTTCTTGGCCTTCAGTGCAGGGATCATGCCGTCGAAGTCGTTTTCGACCCAGACGCATTTCGCATTCAGACGCTTGCAGATTTCATTGCCGAGGTCGATATCGAAACCGACGAGCTTGCCGTCCGAACCCTTCGATTCGAACGGGGGATAGCTGGCGTCAACGCCGAAACGGATAGTGGTCCAGTCTTTCGCGTGTGCGCCAATCGAGACGGTGGCAAGCAGAGCAACCGTCAAAGCCGCTAGCAGTTTTTTCACTGTTTTACTCCTCGGTGGTAGTTCGTAGTACTCCCGCATGCGGCTGTGCCGCTGCGAGACAGTGCCCGGCGCGACTCACAACCGGGCAGGGTGAACGGCTGCGGACCCGGGCGGCCTGCAGCGCGGGCAAAGCTTATCAGGTCAAAAAGTTTACGTACTCAGTAGAACACCGGATGGCGCCTTGACAGGGGCGTCGGAGCTTGCATGCGGCACACTGTTAAATTTGCCTCGCATGCGCTTATTCTGGTCGCCTGACCACACTGCCTGACGGGTTCATCCATCATCATGCGTCGTGCATGAAATACGCCGGTTGCACGCGCCGGATTCCACGGATTTCGTAATTAAATCAACGACATTCGACCTGTGATCAGGTTTGTGCGCAGGGGCGGCGATTGGCTCTGATGTTGCTTGTGATGGCACGCTCGCCTCGACCGATGCGCTGATGAAACTGCGCACGGCCTAGGTGAGCGCGAAGAGCTGGAAAGACAGAAGACGCAAATATGTGACGCAAACGAGCAAGTTTGCTTTTCGGGGCCGCTCAGGCCCCATACACGGCGAGTGCGCTACGTAGTGCGCTTAAACGATCCGCGCGCCTTCGCGATAGGTGGCGCGCGGTACCGGCAGCGTATCGAGCATCGTCACCCGCACGAAGTCGGCCCGCAGACCCGGCGCGATCGCGCCGCGATCATGCAGGCCAGCTGTGCGCGCCGGTTCGGCCGACACCGTCGCCATGGCACGCGGCAGCGTCCAGCCCGCCTTCTCCACCAGTTCGAATACGGCGGTGAGCAGGCTCGACGGCACGTAATCCGACGACAGGATGTCGAGCAGATCCGCTTTGGCGAGTTCGAGCGCGGACACGTTGCCCGAATGCGAACCGCCACGCACGATATTCGGTGCGCCCATGATCGTGGAGATGCGATGCTCGCGCGCCGCTTCGGCCGCGATGCGGGTGGTCGGAAATTCGGCCAGCACGATGCCCTCCGCGGCGGCCTGTTCGACGTGCTCGACCAGCGTGTCGTCGTGGCTCGCCACGGGCAAACCGAGCGTCTTGCAGCGCGCGACGATCTCGCGCCGGTGTGCGTCGGCATAGCGCTCCTGTTCAACGGCCAGTTCGGCCAGCGCCGTCGTGACGTGCTCGTCGGTCAGCTTGCCGTTGCGTTCCTGGAAGCGGCGCCATTGCTCGCGGTCATGCCATTGGCGCTGGCCCGGCGTGTGATCCATCACCGAGGCGAGGCGCAGCAGTGGATGGTTGCATAGCGAGTCGAACACTTCCACCACGTCGGCGGTGGCGATCTCGCAGCGCAGATGCAGAAAATGTTCGGCACGCAGCAAGCGCCGCTCGGAGAAGCGGGTGAGGGCGTGTGCACATTGCGTCTGCAGGTCGCGGCCACGCAGACCGACATTCGAGCGCGAGCCGATGGCAAGCGCGTCGAACACGGTTGTGATGCCGGCCGCTGCGACCTGCGCATCGTGGATCACGAAAGCGGCATCCGTATTCCACTGCACGCCGGGACGCGGCGCCAGATGCTTTTCGAGGTTATCCGTGTGCAGTTCGATCAGACCCGGCAGCAAATAATCACCGTCCCAGTCTTCGGCTTCGCGTGCGGATGTCGTGCCGCGTTCGACGTCGTGAATCCTGCCGTCTTCGATGCGCATCACGCCGGTAAATACTTCGTCTCGCGTCACGATGCGAGCGTTCCTGATCAACATCGACATGCTCCGTAGTCAGTCTTATATGTCAGTGTAGCGCCGCTTGACGACGCAGCGGCGGCTGGAGTTCAAGGCGGCGTGTGGCCACTTTGGTGCGCGTATCTTCATCGTGGAAGATACCGACAATCGCCGCACCGCGCTCGCGTGCTTCGATGATCAGGTCGGCGACTACGTCACGATTCTCAGCGTCGAGCGAAGCGGTGGGCTCGTCGAGCAGAAGAAGCGGATGGCCGGCGATCAAACCGCGCGCAATGTTCACACGCTGCTGCTCGCCACCGGAAAACGTTGCAGGTGCAAGCGACCACAGCCGCTCGGGCACATTCAGGCGCGCCAGCAGCGCGGCGGCGCGCTCGCGTGCTTCGTCTTCGGCAACGCCGCGCGACACGAGCGGCTCGGCAACCAGCGTGAGCGTCGTCACACGCGGAATCACCCGCAGAAACTGGCTCACATAGCCCACCACATTGCGCCGCAGGCGCAGCACATCATGCGGCTCGGCGCCGGTAATGGCGACGTGCTGCGCGTCGTGCGCATCCGAGCGGATGGCGATGGAACCGGAACTCGCCAGATAGTTGCCGTACAGACAGCGTAACAGTGTGCTTTTGCCCGCGCCCGAGGGACCGACCAGTACGACGCATTCGCCCTGTTCGACGTCGAGCGAGACTCCCGAAAGCGCGTCGATTTGCACGCCGCCCTGGGCATGCAGCGTGAAGCTCTTGCCGATGTTGACGGCACGCAGCATCAGCGCTGCGTTGTCGATAAAAGCGCGTTCGGACGCGCGTGATTCGATGGATGACATCGTGGACCTCAAACCGGCAGGACGGAAGAAACCAGCGTTTGCGTGTAGGGGTGTTGCGGATCGTCGAGCACCTGATCGGTCAATCCCGATTCGACAACCTCGCCACCTTGCATGACCATCAAACGATGCGCGAGCAGGCGTGCCACGCCAATATCGTGCGTCACGATCAGCACCGAGAGATGTAGC
>JBEKNG010000120.1:0-10862 GCA_049523075.1 Paraburkholderia sp. | reverse complement strand
ACCACAAGCAAGCAACCAACGCCGTAGGCAAAAAGAACCCCCTTACTCCCTACTAGCCAGCGCCCGCTTATCCTCAACCTTCCCACCGGCGGAGCCAGAAGAATCAGCAGCACCAGCACTAGCAGTCTGCGAAGAAGCATCCTTCCAGACAACAGCATCATTCACCGCATACAACCTGCAAGGATCGGAGCTCTGCTTCTGGCAGTTCGCCACAGCAACGGACATAGGATCATCCCCGCCTTCGGCCCACGACCAGGCACCCGAATCGGAAACAGCAAAAGCGCGGCTAGGATACTGATGCAAGAAGTTGCGATACCCATTACGCCCAGCTTCATCAACGAAAGGCACAGCGGTGACAGCATCAAGAGCAGCATACCCACTAGCCTTAGGGGGCGCAGGATCCGCAACCCGGTATTGAACGCCGGTAGGCATCCCCACCCGTGCAAGGAACGCCTCGACAGCCGGCCACCATACCCGCACGCCGTCGCGATCGCCAACCAGCCGGTGCGCGTCATTCTTGTACGCGCCAAAATCCACCATCTTCGCATTCGCGCCATGAGCCGAATACGCGTCATACATGCTGGCAACCAGCGGCGCCGACCAGATCGAATCGTTATCGCCATACAGCCACAGCGACGGTACGTGCGTTTTCTCGCCATACGCGCCAAACGCATGCGTGAGATTGCCCTGCCAGTCGGTGCACGCGTCCTGCCGCAAGCCGCCGGAGAAATTGATCAGCGCCCGCACGCCCGCTGCGGCTTCGACGCCATATGCGATCGTCGCGAGGCCGCCGTGCGACGTGCCCGCCACGATAATGTGCTGTGCGTCGACATAAGACTGCTTGGACATGAACTCGACCGTCGCAGCCACATCGCCCGCCTGGCCCAGGCCATTACGCTCGACATCGCAGCCGTCCTGCTCATAGGCGCCGCCCGATTGCGCGAAACCCTGACGGTTCGGTGCCACCACCACGTATCCGCGCCGCACGAATTCGCGCGCGAACGGCAGCGGATCGCTGCGCGCCTGCATGCGCGGGTCGCCAGGCATTTTGCCGTGATTGAAGACGATCATCGGGAACGGTCCCGGACCGTCCGGCTTGTAAATCGTCGTTTCAAGCGTGATCGTGGCGGCGGCGTCCACCGGCACGCGGATGATCTGCTCATTGAGACTGGCGTGGGGCAGGTAAGTGTCGTCGTCCAGTGCGATGCGGGGGACTTCGGCGCGAGTGAGGGGGCCACCTTGCGAGTCGGCCTGCGGATCGGCGTGCGCGAACGACACGGCACATCCCGCCCATGTACATAACATCGCACCGACCGTCAAAAACTTTCTGCAACCCATTCGCAGCACCTACCTTGAAGTACGTCCTTAAAACCTGCATCGTCTGCGGTCTTTTGCGTTTCTCCGACAATCGCCTTTCGGCAATATTTGCGGCACAAAAAGACACTCACGTGAGGTGCGCGCTTAACGCCACACGCGGATCGAGATCGCACGGGATTAACCCACCAGCTGGCCGACGCGACCCCACGCGCCGATGATGAGCTGCACACGATGTAACATGAAGCTGCCACCGAAACGCGAAGTATCAAGAGCCGGCGCGGCTTCTGGCCATCTTTGCGGGGTCGGTTTGGACCGCACCCTCACAACGTGTCGCTGCAAAACCTACAGAGCGATCCTGGCACGACAATTTGTGTTTGTGCAATTAAGGAGAACCCGCGACAAAAAAATTCGTAGTGCTCGACACGTTGCAGACGTGCCAGATCCCTGCGTGCACCTTGCAGTGCGGGGAGGGCGGGAGAAATGACCGATACGGTCAATGTGGTAGACGGCCAACACACGTCCCGGAGCCCGTTTGAGGGGCATATGGGAACGTGGAATCAATCGTGCAACAGCGGCGCGGAAGTCTTGCAAATCCTTACCGCGCGTCATCGGTGGAAGTAGATTTAGGTCTCGCTGACGTCGCCATCGACGTAGCGCCAGCGGCCATCGTCGCCGCGGATGAAGCGGCTGAGTTCGTGCAGGCGGTGAGCGCGCCCGCTGACTTTATATCGTGCGATGAATTCGACTTCGGCGTGGGTTTCGTCTTGCGCAGCAAACCGTCTGATCTGGAGGCCTAGCCAGCGCGGCGCATCGGGCGCGCCCCGGTTGGTGTCGAGATCGCCCGGGCAGGTCTGCGGCGCCCAGGTGACGCGCAGATAGTCGCTCGCGCCGAGCACATACGCGCTATAGCGCGAGCGCATCAGTTCGAGCGCCGTGGGTGCGGCCTCGCCTCCGTCGATGAAACGGCCACAGCAAAGCGCGAAGCGGGGTGCCTTCGCGCCGCTGCGAAGGTTCGGTGCAGCGCCGCCGCAAGGGCATTCGGATGGTCGTTGCGTCGTCAACGGTGAGTTGTTCATTGAGCCTTTAGTTCAGACCGCGTGATGGTCGGGATTTTGTAGCGTGCCAGATCAGTTGCCGCGCCGCTTCGTCTCCTCACCAGTCGAGCGCCGTGCCGTCGTATTGATAGAAGCGGCCGTTAAACGATTCATGTGCGGCCGCCGCCTGGGCCAGCACCTGGCGCATGCCATGCACGCTGCGCTCGGGATCGATCGCCGCATCGGCGCCGCCCATGTCGGTGCGTACCCAGCCTGGGTGCAGTGCGACGCAGGCCGCGCGCCGGGTCTGCAACGAGGCGATTTTCAGCGCGTCGTTCAGCGCCGCCTTGCTCACGCGATACAGCCAGCCGGTGGTGCCGGTCGCTTCGGTGATGCTGCCCATCTTGCTCGACAGCACCGCAAGCACGCCGTGGGCGTCTTCGACGAGCGGCAACAGGATCGGCAACAGTTGCATCGGGCCGCGTACGTTGGTGACCATCACCTCGTCGAAGTCTTCGGCGGTGACGGTCTCCATGCCCTCCGTGCGCGGGCCGTAGACGCCCGACACCAGAATCGCGGCGTCGAGCCGTTCGCCATCGAGTTTCCAGCCGAGTGCGGCAATTTCCGACTGCGAGGTGACGTCGAGCGAAAACGGCTCGGCACCGAGTTCCTCGAGAGCCTCGAGCGCCGCCTTGTCGCGTGCCGTGGCGAGCACGCGCCAGCCTGCATGTTTGTACTGGCGCGCAAACTCACGGCCAATGCCACGCGACGCACCTACGATCAAAGCTGTTTTCATACGCTTACCTCATGATTCAAGACATGCGTCTACCGCGTGCGCCTCACTCGTCCGTGCAAAACACGGCGAGCAGGGCGCACGCGTCACGCCTTACACCAGTTCAATCCCCATCGCGGTCGCTTCGCCGCCGCCGATGCACAGCGTCGCGACGCCGCGCTTTAGTCCGCGATGCTTCAGCGCGCCGATCAACGTCACCAGAATGCGTGCGCCTGATGCGCCGATCGGATGACCCAGTGCGCAGGCGCCGCCGTTCACGTTGACCTTCTCGTGCGGCAGATGGTGCTCTTTCATCGCGGCCATCGTGACCACGGCAAATGCTTCGTTTACCTCATACAGATCGACTTCGTCCGCGCGCCAGCCGTTCTTCTCGAATAGCTTGCGGATTGCACCGACCGGCGCGGTAGTGAATTTCGCCGGCTCCTGAGCGAAGGTCGAATGCCCGACTACGCGAGCGAGCGGCGTCACACCGAGTTGCTTTGCGGTCGATTCACGCATCATCACAAGCGCCGCCGCGCCGTCCGAAATCGACGACGAGTTCGCTGCCGTCACGGTGCCGGTCTTGCTGAAGGCGGGCTTGAGCGTGGCGATCTTTTCGAGGTTCGCCTTGAACGGTTGTTCGTCACGCTCGATGGTCACGCCGCCCTTGCGGCTCTCCACCTTGACGGGCGTGATTTCCCACGCGAACGAACCGTCTTCGTTCGCGCGCTTGGCGCGCTTGAGCGATTCCACCGCGAAGGCGTCTTGCGCCTCACGGGTGAAGTCGAACGACGCCGCGCATTCTTCGGCGAAGGTGCCCATCAGGCGGCCCTTTTCGTAGGCGTCTTCGAGACCGTCGTAAAACATATGGTCGATCACCTGGCCGTGGCCCATGCGCATACCGCCGCGCGCCTTAGGCAGCAGGTACGGCGCGTTGCTCATGCTTTCCATGCCGCCGGCGACGATCACATCCACCGAGCCCGCGGCTAGCATGTCGTGCGCGAACATTGCCGCGCGCATGCCGGAGCCGCACATCTTGTTGACGGTCGTGCTGCCTGTTGCGAGCGGCAGGCCCGCGCCGAGCGCCGCCTGGCGAGCCGGCGCCTGGCCGAGACCGGCCGGCAGCACGCAGCCCATCACTACTTCATCAATCTGCTCAGGCTTGAGGCCCGCGCGTTGCACCGCGGCTTCGATCGCGACCGCGCCGAGTTGCGGTGCGGTCAGCGTGGTGAAATCGCCTTGAAACGCGGCCATTGGAGTGCGCGCAGCCGATACGATCACGATCGGATCGGCCTCTCTGTCACGTTTTGTCTCACTCATGTTTGAGCTCCTTGATTACACCTTCGACGACGGCCGGCACATCGCCGAGCCTGGCCGCGTCGGCGGCGACCACGTCGTTGTCTGTCTTGTGCGCGCCGCTCGCCGAGACGGCTGCGACGCACCGCGTGTACGTTTCATCGAGCACGCCCGGCTCGCCGATCATCATGCCCAGATTGCGCACCTTGCCGTCGTGCACGCCGTAGGCCCAGCCATGCACCGTCAGTTCCTGGCCGCGCGCCCACGCGTCGTTGACGATGGTCGTACGGCAGACGTTGACGACCTGTTCAATCGTGTTCAGCTCAACCAGACGCCGATGGCGTGCTTCGCCCATCGGCCATTCTTCAAGCAGCGCCGAATGTTTGGTGCGCACGTCCTGCACGTGATGCAGCCAGTTATCCGCGAGTCCGACGCGCCGGCCGTGCAGCGCCGCGGCGACGCCGGAACAGCCGTAGTGGCCGACCACCATGATGTGCTTGACCTTCAGCAGGTCGACCGCGAACTGGATCACCGACAGGCAGTTCAGGTCGGTGTGCACGACGACGTTCGCGATGTTCCTGTGCACGAACACTTCGCCCGGCGGCAGGCCGATGATCTGGTTGGCCGGCACGCGCGAATCCGAGCAGCCGATCCACAGGTATTCGGGCGTCTGCTGGTGCGCGAGCCGCGAGAAATACTCCGGATCCTCGGACAGTTTGCGTGTCACCCACTTGTCGTTGTTGTCGAACAGATGGGCAAGCGGATTGGGCAGAGCAGAGGCGGTTGAGTTCATGGTGCGTCGAGTGGGTTACTGGACCGTTGGACTGGTCGGTGTGGTTACAGGGAGGGCGGACGGTGAACGGAAGCCATGATCGTTCACGCCGCGCGCACAGCAGGTTCGGGCGCTGCCGTTGTGTCGTTTGCATTGCCCGCTGCATCCGCATCGGCCCCGGGCGCGAAGCGCTCCGGGTAGCGGGTGCAAAAGCGCACGCTGCTATCGTAGGGAAAGAAATCCGGCAGTTCGCCTTTCAGTAAGTGATCCTTATGCCTTTGCCACAGCGCGGGATCGAAGAAGTCTGCGTGGTGCTGCATGAAGGCGCGGCGCACCCGCGGGTCGCCGAGCAGGAAGGTGCCGTAAGTCTCGGGGAAGATGTCGTGCGCGCCGACCGAATACCACGGCTCGCCGGACATCTCGTCTTCCTCGTTGCGCGGCGGTGGCACGGCGCGCACGTTGCAATCGGTGAGGTATTCGATCTCATCGTAGTCGTAGAACACCACGCGGCCATGACGTGTCACGCCGAAGTTCTTGTACAGCATGTCGCCGGGGAAGATGTTCGCCTGCATCAGTTCCTTCACCGCGTCGCCGTATTCCTTGATGCCGTGGTCGACGTCCTCGTCGGTGCCGTTTTGCAGGTAGAGGTTGAGCGGCACCATCCGGCGTTCGATGTACAGATGGCGGATCACGAGGTTATCGCCCTCGTATTCGATCATCGAAGGCACTTCCTTTTGAAGCTCCCGCAGCAGCGCTTCGTCGAGCCGCCCGAGCGGTAGCGCCACGCTCGAATATTCGAGCGTATCGGCCATACGTCCCAAGCGGTCGTGCCGTTTGACAAGCTGATATTTGCTCTGGATCAGCGCACGCGTGGTTTCTTTCGGCGGCGGAAAGTTGTCCTTGATCAGCTTGAACACATATGGAAACGACGGCAGCGTGAACACCAGCATCACGAGCCCCTTGATGCCGGGCGCGATGATGAACGGATCGCTCGAGTGCGACAGATGGTGCAGCAGATCGCGATAGAACAGATTCTTGCCCTGCTTCTGCAAGCCGACCGAGGTATAGATTTCCGCTTTCGGCTTGCCCGGCATGATCGTGCCGAGAAACTCGACGTAGGCGGAAGGCACTTCCATATCCACCAGAAAATACGAGTGCGAGAAGCTGAAGATGATCAGCAACTGGTCGCGCTTGAGCAGCACGGTATCGAGCGCCAATTGTCCGGGCTTCACATGACGCAGTGGCAGCGCGAACGGCAGCAGCGAATCGCCGTTGATGATGCGGCCGACGATGTACGCCGATTTATTCCGGTAGAACAGCGACGACAGGACATGTATCTGAAAGTTGGCGGCTTCAATGAAAGTGCCGAACGCGTCTTCTATGGCTTGCATCACGCAGCCGACATCGCGCTGCAGATCTTCGAACAGCGGCTCAAGCTGGAAGTTCGTGACGATGCGCTCCAGCGTCGCCGCGAGGCCCTCCTTGGCGGGGTAATACGCGCGATAGGTCGGCTTGGCAGCGGGTTCGTCGTTCTCGATGTATTCGGTCGAGATGGCGGGCCGCACGAAAATGAAGTCGTTGTTGAAATACGAACGGTGCAGGATCTTGCAACACACCGAGTTGAAGAACGTCTCCGCGCACTCGGGTTGCCGGTGCGTGGTCAAGAGGCCGATGTAGTGCAGCTTGATCTGCTGCCAGACTTCGTCGTCGATATTCTCCGCGTCGTATTCGTCTTCGAGCAGCTCGACGCATTCCTCGACCCGTTCGTCATACGAAGTAATGCGCTCACGCGCCAGGCTTTGCAGGGCATGCCAGTCGCCGGCTTCGAATAGCCTCTTCGCGCGGATCGCGGCGTCGCGGAAGATGCGGTAATGCCGGTCGAAGCCTTCGAGCATCGTTTGCGCGACGTCGAAACCGATTTGCGACGATAGCAGTTTAGGAAAGTGATTCATGTCGACCGTGCATCCGACACCAAACCTTGCGGCTCTCGTATACCGCTTTCGAGCAACGCTCGCGCCTGGGCTTCGTATTGCGCGAGGTCTTCGAGCGTGGCGTTCAGGTCTTCGAGCTGGCGCTCCAGCACTTCGCGATGCCGTGTCACCGTGCCGAGAAAAGCGTGCAGCTGCGGCACGGTATCGGTCGGCGATTCGTACAGATCGAGCAGGTCGCGGATTTCCGACAGCGTGAAGCCGAGCCGTTTGCCGCGCAGCGTCAGCTTCAGGCGCGTGCGGTCGCGGCCCGAATAGACGCGCCGCAGGCCGCTCGACCCTTCCCGGCTCGGTGAGAGTAAACCCTGGTCTTCGTAGAAGCGAATCGCCCGCGGAGTAACGTCGAATTCACGCGCGAGCTCGCTGATGGTGTATTGCGTGGTCATGGGGACGTCCCGCGGCCGGGCAGAAAAGCAGATTGGACGATAGAATCGACGTTTACGTTATCGTCAACTTGAGTAAAGCGCAACCATGGCGCGCGGCAGCGAAGTGACGGCTGTTGCCTCGTGACCGGCGGAGGAAGACACCCACAATGAATACTCTCGAACACCAACTCGACTACCCGTTCAAGGACACCCTGCCGGAACCCGGCCATGCGTTCGAAGTCACGCCCGGCGTGTTCTGGCTACGCATGTCGCTGCCGTTTGCGCTCGACCATATCAACCTGTGGCTATTGCGCGACGAGATCGACGGCCAGCCAGGGTGGACGGTCGTCGATTGCGGGATCACCTCGGACACGATCAAGGCGAACTGGGAGCAGGTGTTCGACTCGGTGCTGGACGGTCTGCCGGTGCTGCGCGTGATCGTCACGCATTGCCATCCTGATCACATTGGCCTTGCGCACTGGGTCTGCACGGGCGGCGACAAGCAGCGCTGGGACGTGCGCTTGTGGATGACGCTTGGTGAATATATGCAGGCTCGGGTGATGGCGGCGGGCGACGGCTCGAATGCAGGCGGCGCGGGCGCAGCGCGTCACTTCGCACGGCACGGCCTGACCGACGAGGCGTCGCTCGACAAACTGCGTAATCGCACCAGCTACTACTCCAACCTGGTGCCGGCGGTGCCGGGCCAGTATCGGCGCATGCGCGAAGGTCAAGACATCGTGATCGGCGGCAAGAGCTGGCGCGTCGTGACCGGCTACGGTCACTCTCCGGAACATTGCGCTCTGCATAACGAGGCGGATGGCGTGCTGATTGCGGGCGATATGGTATTGCCGCGTATCTCCACCAACGTCTCCGTGTTCGATATGGAGCCGGAGGGCAGCCCCCTCGCGCTTTATCTGGAATCGCTCGGCCGCTACGAGACGATGGCAGAGGACACGCTGGTGCTGCCGTCGCATGGCAAGCCGTTTCGTGGCGTGCGTACGCGCATCACGCAGTTGCGCGAGCATCATGATGCCCGGCTCGCCGAAGTGCGCGAAGCCTGTGCAGAGAAGCCGCGCAGTGCTGCGGATATCGTGCCGCTGATGTTCAAGCGGCAACTCGATATCCATCAGATGACGTTTGCCATGGGTGAGGCGCTCGCGCACTTGCACCTGCTTTGGCTCGCGGGTGAGCTGACGCGCACGCAGGATGCGGATGGGGTGATCCGGTTTGCGGCGTAGCGTGCGCGCTATCAGCTACTGTACCGCCACCGTCGTAAAGTTCTGCCGTCCGAACGGACTCACGTGGTATCCGCTCACGTCCGAACGCGTGATCGCCGCGGCGGTCGGATAACCGAGCGGAATCCACAGCGCCTGATCGTGAATGATCTGCTGCGCTGCTTCGTACGCCTTCGCGCGTTTGCCCTGATCCGCCGTGGCTTTACCGTCGGCGATCAGCTTGTCGAGATCCGCATCGCAGAAACGCGCGAAGTTGATGCCCGACTTCACGGCGTTGCAGCTAAAGAGCGGCGTCAGATAGTTATCCGGATCGCCATTGTCCCCAGCCCAGCCCATGAACAGCGAATCGTGCTGGCCCTGCTTGGCTTCCTTGATCAACTCGCCCCATTCGATCACTTTCACGTCAGCCTTCACTCCGATCTTCGCAAAGTCGGCCTGCAGCAGTTCGGCGCCGACTTTCGGATTCGGGTTGAGTACGCTACCCGTCGGACGCACCCAGATGGTCGTCGAGAAGCCGTTCGGAAAGCCCGCCTGGGCGAGCAGGTTCTTCGCCTTCGCTGGATCGTACGGCCATGGCTTGACCGACTTGTTGTAGCTCCATGTGTTCGGCGGATACGGATTCACAGCCGCCGTTGCCGTGTTGTCGAACACGGTCTTCAGATACGTCGTGCGGTCGAACGCCATGTTCAGCGCGGCGCGTACCTTCTGGTTGTCGAGCGGCTTCTTGTCGGTGTTAAGCGCGACGAACGCGGTCATGAACGCGGGCGTCTGCACGACCGTGAGCGACTTGTCGGTCTTTGCGTCGGTCACATCCTGCGGCTTCGGTGACAGGGCGATCTGACATTCGCCGGTCTTGACCTTCTCCGCGCGCACCGTGGCGTCCGGCGTGATCGCATAGATCAGGCGGTCGATCTTCGGCTTGGGACCCCAGTACGAAGGATTCACGTCATAGCGAATCACGGCGTCCTTCGTGTAGCTCTTCAACACGAACGGCCCCGTGCCGATCGGCTTGGCATTCAGGTCGACCTGCTTGCCCGCCTTGAGCAACTGGTCGGCGTATTCGGAGGAGTAGATGGAGGCGAAACCCATCGTCAGGATCGAGATAAAAGTCGCGTCCGGCTGGTTCAGTTCGAACTTGACCGCATTGTTGTCGACCTTCGAGACCGACTTGATCAGCTTCGGCAGACCCATCGATTGAGCGTGCGGGAAACCGCTCGCGCCCGTCACCTTGTGCCACGGATTGCTGTCGTCGAGCATCCGGCTGAAGGTGAAGACGACGTCGTCGGCGTTCAGCGCACGGGTGGGTTTGAAATAGTCAGTGGTCTGGAACTGCACGTTGGGGCGCAGATGGAATGTATAGGTGAGGCCATCGGGGCTCACGTCCCAGCTCTGCGCGAGTGCCGGTACGACCTTCTTCGCAACCTCGTCGTACGAGACCAGCGAGTTGAAAATCACGTCCGCCGACGCGTTGGTCGTGACGAGCGAGTTGAACTGGACGACATCGAAGCCGTCCGGGCTCGATTCCGTACAGACCGTCAACGGTTTGGCCAGTGCGAGTGCAGGCGCTGCGGCGAGTAGAGCGGCAACTACGGCGACGGGCAGTTTAATGCGCATAGGATCTCCCATAACAAGCGCGGTCATGCAAATGGCCCGCGCGGGCCACCAACTTTATTGTGATACGTTTTCGGGGCTGACGCAGGCGTGCTGCGCGATTCCGCCAGGGCGAAAGCTTATCGAAGGGGGGGTATGCTGACAACAAACTAATCGGCATATCCATACGGACGCGGCTTGGCTCTGCCGTCGCTTTCGATGCTCTCAACGCTCTGAAGCCGCAGAAGGGGATAGCGCGCCACCTGGGCGGCCTAGTCCGCGACGCGGGGCTTGCGTGGGGCCCTTTCGAAGGCGCGGTCGTAAAGCCAGCGTGGCAGCACGTGCAACAGCATGGCCACGATGCGCATCTGCCACGGATAAATCGCGAACGAGGTGTTGCGCTCAACCGCGTCGGCAACCTTCGCGGCAAAGCGGTCAGCATCCATCAGGAACGGCATGCGATACGGGTTATGCGCCGTCATCGGCGTACGGA
>JBEKNG010000119.1:0-10867 GCA_049523075.1 Paraburkholderia sp. | reverse complement strand
AGCCGTGCGTGGCCAGTGCCTGGCGATAACCCGCCAGGCGATCGCGGCTCGCCGAGAGTTCCGCCTGACCGCCGAAGTACACCACCTCGTGTACGCCCTGCCTGAGCGCATCGCCGACCAGCGTGGCAACGATTTCGGTCGCATCGGTCACCACGTAAGGAATTTCGCTCTGCTCGACCCGGCGGTCGGCGAACACGAGCGGCAGGCGCTTCACCCACTTCCGGTAGCGCTCAGGATCGGCCGTGCACGGCACCACGACGAGACCGTCCACCTGATGCGAGACGAGATGGGCGATCCCCTCGGTTTCGCGGACCGGGTCTTCGTCGCTGGTCACCACGACAAGTTGACAGCCGTACTGCCCGCGGCATTGCCATTCCATCGCCTGAGCCAGCGCGGAGTGCACGGAGTTGGTGAGATCGGGGATGACGAGGCCAATCGTATTGCTACGGCGCGAGCGCAGTGAGCGTGCCGATTGCGACGGCGTGAAATGGTGGTCTTTCGCGACCTGCAAGACACGCTCGACGGTGGCCGCCGAGATGCGATAGCGCTCGGCATAACCGTTCAGCACCATGCTGGCGGTGGTGCGCGAAACGTTCGCCAGACGGGCGATGTCGTCAATGGTCAGACGCTCGAACTGGGTCACGCAGACTTCCTCGCGGCAGGTGGTCGACGCCCTCGATCACGAAGTCCTGGCATCGGCCGCCGCGGCGCGATGGCAATGGCCGACGCGGCGTGCGCCAAACAGGTAGTAGGGGGCAAAAGCGCCGCCACGCCGGTTAGCGCCGGGTGGCGGCTTGCACTGCATCGACGTTGCTTTCAGTGCCAAATGGTACTACGGGGACGCGCGGCTGAAAACTTACTGTTTGTAGAGGTTCAGCGGCACGGGGATGAACTTGTCCACGGCCTGGCCGTCGACCAGCTTCTTCGCGGTCTGTACGCCGTACTGGCCGATCAGTTCCGGTTGCTGCTGCACGGTCGCGGACATCGTGCCGGCCTTGACGGCGGCGATGGCGTCGTCGGTGGCGTCGAAGCCCACCACGGCCACATTCTTCAGACCGGCTGCCTGCAACGCCTTGACCGCGCCGAGCGCCATCTCGTCGTTCTGCGCGAACACGCCCTGAATGTCCTTGTTGCTCTGGATGACGTTTTCCATCACCGACAGGCCCTTGGCACGATCGAAGTCAGCCGGCTGCTTCGTGATGATCTTCACGCCGCCCTTCGCCTCCACTTCCGTATCGAAGCCGGCGCCGCGCTCGTTCGCTGCGGACGAACCCGGAATGCCCTGCAGTTCGACCACGTTGCCCTTGCCGCCCAGTTTGTCGACGAGGAAGTCCGCGGCCATCTTGCCGCCGGCCTTGTTGTCGGAGGCGATGTGCGAACTGACCTCGGCGCCGTTCACGCTGCGGTCGAGCGAGATCACCTTGATGCCCTTGTCCGTCGCTTCCTTCACGACATTGGCGACGGCTGACGAATCGGTCGGGTTGATCAGGATCACGCTGACTTTCTTCTGGATCAGGTCTTCGACACTCGCCTGCTGCTTGGCCGGGTCGTTCTGCGCATCCACCGTGATGAGGGTCACGCCTTCTTTCTTCGCTTCGTCTTCAGCGCCCTTGCGCAACGAGACGAAGAACGGGTTGTTGAGCGTCGAGATCGACAGACCCACCGTCACGGCGCCGCCTGCTGCCGGCGCGGATGCGTCGCTCGCGCCCGCTGCAGCGGTGGTATCCGGGCCTTGCTTCGAACAGGCGGCGATGCCGACCACCAGCAATGCTGCAAAAAGCGGGGAGATAATTTTCTTCATTGTCGTCTCCTGAATCCTTTGAGTAGAGTGTGACGTGGATCATTTAGTGGTACTACGCGGCTTGCACCGCTACTTCGGTAAAAAATCGTTCTAAAGCTGCTTCGTTGCGCGATTGCCTGGCAGCAAGCGCGACGGCCAGCGCCTGTGAGCGGCCGCGCCCATGGCGACGAGCGCGGCAAAAAAGGCTGCAATGCGCGTGGCAACTCAAACGCCCTTACTTCTTGTTGCCCCGGTCGATCAGCACGGCCAGCAGGATCACCCCGCCCTTGATGACCTGCTGGTAGAACGACGAGACATCCATGAGGTTCAGGCCGTTGTTCAGCACGCCGATCAGCAATGCGCCCACCAGCGTGCCGAAAATCCAGCCGCGCCCACCGGTGAGGCTGGTGCCGCCCAGCACCACGGCGGCAATCGCGTCGAGCTCGTAGCCCGTGCCGGCGGTCGGTTGCGCGGAATTCAGGCGCGAGGTCAGCACGACGCCGGCAATCGCCGCCATCACGCCGGAGATGGTGTACACCCACAACTGGATACGATCGACTTTCACGCCCGAGAGCCTGGCCGACTCCGCGTTGCCACCCGTCGCGTAGACATGGCGGCCGAACACCGACTTCTTTAGCACGAACCAGAAGACCACGAACATGATCAGCATCAGCACGACCGGAATCGGCACCAGCCGCGCCACATAGCCACCGCCCAGCAACGAGAAGAAATCGCTGTTGAAGCTGCTGATCGGGCTACCGTTGGAGACCACCAGTGCGAGGCCGCGCAGTACGGTCATCGAACCGAGCGTCGCAATGAACGGCGCCACCTTGCCTTTGCTGATGACGAGGCCGTTGGCGAACCCCATCGCTCCGCCGGCCGCGATGCCGGCAAGCGTCGCCAGTACGGCCGGCGTGCCGCTTTGCATGAGGCTCGCAATGATCACCGACGAGAGCGCCAGCACCGAGCCCGCGGACAGGTCGATGCCGCCCAGCAGGATCACAAGCGTCATGCCGAATGCGATGAGCGCGTTGATCGACGCCTGGCGCATCACATTAAGCAGGTTGTCGAGAGTGAGGAAGTTGGGGCTGATGATGGACAGCCCCACCGCGATGATCAGCAACGCGATAAACGGCCCGAGCTTTTGCAGCGTGGCCTTGGTATTGGGTGTCATGGTCAATTGCGCCATTTCGTCTCTCGCTTGGGTCTCGATCTCAGCGGTTCGGGCCGCCGTCATAGGGTTGAACAGTGGCGTTGCCGCCTCACCGCTCGGTACGCTCAGGGGCTGTTCAGTGATTCACTCGGTGAAGCGTTCAGGCCGCTGCAGCAATTGCGGCATTGCCGCCTGTCGCCGCCGTCATGATCAGCTCCTGGGTCGCGCCGGCCGCCTCGAAGATGCCGTTCTGCTTGCCCTGGTGCATCACCAGAATGCGATCGCTCATGGCCAGCACTTCCGGTAATTCCGACGACACCATCACGATCGCCACGCCCTGCGAGGCGAGCTGATTGATGATGGTGTAGATCTCGGCCTTGCCGCCCACATCCACGCCGCGGGTCGGTTCGTCGAGCAGCAGGACCTTGGGCGGCTCGGCGAGCCACTTGGCGAACACCACCTTCTGCTGATTGCCGCCGGAGAGCGACTTCACGTCCAGCTCCGCGTCGCGGGTGCGAATCCGCAACTGCTTGATCAGGTCATTGACGGCCGCACGTTCGGCGCTCTCATTCACCACGCCGAAGCGCGCGTAGCGGTTTAGATGGACCAGGGTCGCGTTTTCGCGCACGGACATGCCGAGCACCAGGCCCTGGCTTTTGCGGTCTTCGGTGACAAAGCCGATGCCGGCGTCGATCGCGCCCGACGCGTCACGCACATCGAGCGTGCGGCCATCGAGCGACACGGAACCCGCCGTCTTGCGATTGATGCCGAACAGCGTGCGCAGAATCTCGCTGCGGCCCGCGCCCATCAGCCCGGCCACGCCCAGCACTTCGCCGGCGCGGACGTCGAACGAAATGCCGGAGATGTTGCCGTCGTCGGCGAGGCCCGACACCTTGAAACGCACTTCGCCGCGCGTATGGGCACGCTTCGGAAAGCGCTCGCCCAGCTCACGGCCCACCATCAGGCGCACCACTTCGTCGAAACTGGTGTCCTTCACGGCGCGTTCGCCGACGAACTTGCCGTCGCGCAGCACGCTGACCTTGTCGCAGATGCGGAAGATTTCTTCCATCCGGTGCGAGACGTACACCAGCGCGACACCGCGCGCTTTCAGCGCGAGCATGATCTCGAAGAGCGTCTCGATCTCGCGATGGGTCAGCGCGGCGGTCGGCTCATCCATCACCAGCACACGTGCGTCGAGCGAGAGCGCCTTGGCGATTTCCACCAGCTGCTGCTGGCCGATCGACAGGCGGCCGGCCTCGGTTTGTGGATCGATGCGCTCGGCGCCGACCATGTCGAGCCACTTGCGCGAGGCTTTGCGCATGGCGGCGGAATCCACCACACCAAAGCGGCTGGGCTCACGGCCGAGAAACATGTTCTCCATCACCGACAACTGCGGAATCAGATTCAGTTCCTGATGGATGATGGCGATGCCGGCGCGCTCGGCTTCAACGGTATTGCGGATCTGCGCGGCCTTGCCGTCGATCAGAATCTCGCCCGCATCGGCCTGATAGACGCCGCTCAGAATCTTCATGAGCGTCGATTTGCCCGCGCCGTTCTCGCCCATCAGCGCGTGAATTTCTCCCGCGCCGATATTGAATTCGACACCTTCGAGCACGCGCACAGGACCAAACGCCTTGCCGATGCTCCGCATGGTCACTCGCATGACACGCCTCGCTCAAAAAAACGCCCCGCCGCGACAAACCCGTTTGCCTCGATCAAAAGGCCGTGGCGTGCCTCGGCAGGTTGGCGGGCGCTCAAAATATCACGCCCGAATGCAGGATCACGTTCGCGTACGGACTGCATTCGCCCGTGCGGATCACGGCTTTCGCCTGCTGGCAGAGGCGCTTGAATTCTTCGTGCGGCACGTCGTCGATCACGACCTGCGCGGCGCGCAGTTGCGCCATGCGCTCGGCCACCGCCGCGTTTTGCGTCAGGCTTTCACTCGCGAACACGGCGCGCTCCACCTTGAAGTCGGCCAGCACGCTGTCGAGCACGTCGAAGAAGCCGGGCACGCCGAGCGTGAGCGAGACATCGATGCATTCGACGCCGTTGGGAATCGGCAGGCCGCAGTCTGCAATCACGACGCTGTCGGTATGGCCCATGCTGGCCAGCACGCGCGCGATGTCGCGATTCAGGTGTCCGAGTTTTTTCACGATTGAGCCTTCAGAAACTGTTCGAGTTCGGCGAGCGTGGGCATGCCGCCCTGCGCGCCCGCACGGGTGACCGACAAGGCCCCCGCTGCATTGGCGCGGCGCACGGCTTCGTCGACACCTAGATGCCATAACGCGGCGAGCGCACCGTTGAAGGTATCGCCCGCACCGGTGGTATCGACGGCAGCGACGCTGAATCCAGCCTGATGCGCCAGTTCGCCGTCCGCGCGCGTGAAATAAGCACCGTCCGCGCCGTGCGTCATCGCAATGCGGCCCGGCATGCGCTTCAGAACGTCGGCCCAGTCGGCGCCTGCGGTTTGCAACGCGGTCGCGAGCTCGTGCTCGTTCGGCGTCAGCAAGGTCGTCAGTGCAATCAGTTCGGCGGGCAAGGCGACAGCGGGGGCCGGGTTGAGGAAGAACGGCTTACCGAGTCGTTGCGCGATTTGCGCGGCGTGCAGAACCGTGGCGAGCGGCACTTCCAGCTGGGCGAGCACGACGTCGGCACCGACAAACGCCTCGTGAGCACGGTCGAGATCAGCCGGCGCGAGCTCATGATTGGCGCCCGGCACGACGAGGATGGCGTTGTCGCCGCCGGTCAGTGTGATCGAGGCGATCCCGGTGGCTTCGCCGCCGGTGGAGACCCAGCCGGTGTTGATACCTTCGCGATTGAGCGTCGCTCTCATCACGTCGCCGAACGCATCTGCGCCGACACAAGCGATCATCGTGACCTCGGCGCCGAGGCGCGCCGCGGCAACCGCCTGGTTCGCGCCCTTGCCGCCGGGATACGTGGCGAAGCGCGTGCCGAACAGCGTTTCGCCCAGCCGCGGAAACACCTCGGTTGCCACCACCATGTCCATGTTGATGCTGCCTACTACGACCACGCGTGCCATACCGCTCCTTCGGACTGCCCGACCCGCGCCTGAACGCAGGGGTTTAATTTTTGCCGTGCTAAAACGTAATCAGCTTGGAGCGGATTTATACCAGAGCTGTCCGCCAGACGGAAGATGACCCAGGGTATAACCGGATATTGAGCGGAGCGGGTGAGTTGCACCGGCGGCCCGGGAGAGGACCTTGGCCGCGAGGTGTCGCTTGGTGTGTAGCGTGGCTGCGCGATGGCGCTCAGGTGGTATCGCGTAGCCGCGCGGTTAGCTGCGCCGCTGTTCGAGACGTTGCCCGAGGCGCTGCGGAATCAGCATCGGCAAACGCAGCAGGAAGCCAAAGAAGAGCCGCAGATGCATCCAGGACAGCAGCAGGTTGTCCCGCAGGTAGTTGAAATGTGACACGCCCCCCTCGTCGGCGCGGAAATAGCGCACAGGGGCTTCGATCTGGATGGGCCGCACGCCTTCCCAGCACAGACGCACGGCAGCTTCCGGATCGAAATCGAAGCGCCGCATCCAGACATGACGGCTCATCACGTCACGTAACGGCACGACCGGATACACGCGAAAACCATACAGCGAATCGCCTATGCCCGACCACAAGGTCTCGAGGTTCGCGCAGACATTGGAAAGACGCCGTCCATAGACGCGCGCTTTCGGCGCTTTCGAGTCGAATTTCGGCAGGCCTAGCACCATCGCATCGGGCTGGGCCTGCGAAGTGGCCATAAAACGCGCGATCAGATTGGCCGGATGCTGGCCATCGGAATCCATCGTCAGCACATGCGTGAAGCCGCGCCGCGCGGCCTCCTCGAGCCCGATCAAAACGGCCGCGCCTTTGCCCTGGTTATGCGGCAGCACGATCACATGCAAGCCCACGTCCTGCTCGGCCATGGCGAGCAAACGCGCGGTACTGCCGTCCGTGCTGCCGTCGACGATCACCCACACGGGGTTCCAGTTCTCCCGCGCGCTGCGCACGGTGTCATAGACTTTTTCGCCAGGGTTGTAGCTTGGGATCAGAACCAGATGAGTCGACGATGGGCGGGTTGTGCGCATGGAAACAGCAAAGTGAATAAAAGTCCTGGATAGTCTGCCGGTGCTCGGCAGGGATACGGTGTGCGGTTTGGATCTTCATCGGGACGCCATCTGCGTTTCATTAGCCTCGCCACCCGTCTCGCGCAGGTTGCGGCGCCGCACACGCCACGCCTGCCAGGTACGCGGCGCATTCAGCAGCACCGACATGTAGTAGGCACCCTTGAAGAGGCCAAGCGAACGCCAGATCGGCGTGTCTTCGAAGATGTCACCCGCCAGCAGCGACAGCAGCGCCTCTTTCATGCGCAGTACGTTGCGTGGCGCCATGAAGAGTTCGCGCATCGCAGGCGACGTCATCCGGTAGATAAACCACGAGAACGCTTTCGGCCCATGCCGCAGGCGTTTGTCGAAGCGCGCCAGTGCGGCGTCAGCACGTGCTGGATCGCGCAGGCAGACGTCGATTGCTTCGGCGCCGTCGAAGGCACTTTGCATGGCCAGCATTACACCGGAGGAGAACACCGGATCGATGAACGCGAAGGCATCGCCAAGCAGCAGGAAATTACGCCCGTGCGTGAGCTCGCCGCTGTACGAATAGTTGCCGGTGGCGTGCACTTCGTTCACTCGCTCGGCCCGCTTCAGGCGTTCGGCGAGCGGCGCGCACAGCGCAATAGTATCGACAAAGAAGTCCTCCACCGAGCGGCCCTTCGGACGGCTTTTCAGGTAGTACGGCCACACCACAGCCCCCACACTGGTTGTACCGTCGGCAAGTGGAATGAACCAGAACCAGCCGTGATCGAACCAGTACACGGTGATGTTGCCTTCGTGCTCGCCGGGGTTGCGCTGCGCGCCGCGAAAATGGCCATACAGCGCGGAGCTGTTGTGCTTGTCGTTACGACGCTTGCTCTTGAACTGGTTCGCCAACAGCGTATCGCGGCCGGAGGCGTCCACCACGAAGCGCGCCCGCAATTGCTCTTCGCGGCCGTCTTCATGTTGCGCACGAATCACGGCGCCTGCGCCCTCCGGCAGAAACGCAACATCGCGTGCGTGACAGCCCTCCACCACCTCTACCCCGTGCACGGAAGCATTGCGCAGCAGCAGATGATCGAGTTCCGAGCGGCGCACCTGGTAGGCGCCGGGCATCGACTTGTCCCATGCTTCAGCGAACAGAAAACGTTCCATCCGGTTGTCATGCTGCGGCGAAACGAATTCGGCGCCCAGCTTGACCATGCCAATCGCCCTCACCTGCTCGCCTACGCCGAGCCGATCGAAGAGCCGCAGATTGGCCGGCAATAACGACTCGCCGATATGAAAACGCGGGTGCCGTGCTTTTTCCAGCAGACGCACGCGGTAGCCGCGATCGGCGAGCAAGGTGCCGGCGCTCGAACCGGCGGGCCCGCCGCCGATCACGACGACATCCCAGAGAGTGGCATCAGATTGGCCAGGTTGTTCGGTGTGGTCGGGTTGAAGCGCTTCGGCCATCGTTTTCCTCTGCATGCTGACGTTGGCGGGGCCGGCCATCCGGGGGGCAGGCCATCCGAGGGCCCGACGATCAGACGATCCTGCGATGGAGCCTCACGGCCCTCATCGCGTGACCTTGGACGCAAAACTTGTGCCCGACCGTCGATCTTCTCAGCTGAGGCCGCCGTTGTGGCGGCGCGCTTTCCAGTAGCCCTTCCAGCGCACGCCGGGTCGCCTCGAAATCGGTCACATCGCACGCGATGGCGTGTGCGCGCTGTCGCCGGTCATAAGCGCTCGCATCGATTCTCGATTACTGAATGCTTTCGCCCTTCGCTGGGAACGCGCTAACCGTGATGCTCCATCAGCCTCGCACGATCCGCGAATGCGCGCGGTCCACTAGCGGACGCGATGTGCCTCCACGTAGGCCGCGAGCGCGCCGAGCGTGGCGAAAATTTTCTGATTGTCCGGATTGTCCGAACGCAGTTCGAAGCCGTATTTCTTCGAAATCAGCAGCGCGATTTCGAGGATGTCAATCGAGTCGAGCCCTAAGCCGTCGCCATACAGCGGCGTATCTGCCGACAGCGTGCCGAGTTGCACGTCTTCGAGATTCAGTTCGCCGACGATCAACGCCGCGAGCTCTTCTTCCAGTTTATTCATTGTCTTGTGTGCAGGGATCAACGCCAGTGGAAGGGGTGAACCAGGCCAGTACCCGGGCCCCTGCGCGAGCCGTGGCAGCGCAGCCTCCACCCCTGTCGAACCGGCAATCCGCCTGCTTTTCGAGATTGTAAGCGTGGGGCGATTCTAGCGAAGCACCCCCGCCTCGTATACCTGGAAAGGGTTACATGAAGTTTTGCGCCTCCACGCGCTACCAGTAAGCGAATGAACGACAAAACCCGCAGTGCGCCGCAGTCAGAACGGTACGCTAGAATGCCGCCCTCCGCACTCACGACGGGCAGCCACACAAACAGTTACAAAAGCGATTGCGAACCCGGTGCGCCCGGACGGGTCTTTTAAACAGGTTCCTATCAGGAACAAAAAATGCGTAGCGACAGGTATCGTCGGAGACGAGCGGCGCGCAATTCATGTGATGAAAGAACGAAACTCGCTGGCGAACCGGCATTGAAATATCCCCATATATGCAGCGTATCGACCTTATTTCTGGTGTGTTGTTCGGGGCGACCATCCGCGAGACGGTGTCCCGCGAATGGCCACAACGAACCACAGCAATTCACGTCCCGCCTGCCGACGTGTCGGCACACGCTCGCGTGCGCTCGTCCCGGTGTGCATGCTGTGCTTTTCCATCTTTCAGCTGCGCAGGGAGCAAGCCATGGCGCCGCTAAACCGTATCGTGCGTGGAGCTGCCACGGTCGGCGTGATCGCAGCATGTGAGCTCGGTACGCATTACGCGGCCAGCACGCCGGGCACCGAGGGTTTCGGCTTCGCCGTAGTCGTTGCCCCATTGCTGCTGATTGCCCTCGCCGCTGCGGCTCGCACACCGCACCGCGTCTGGGCATTACCGCTGTGGGCTTGCGGCTGCGCTGCGTTGTGGCTGGCACGCGCACCGCTCGTGCGCCACTTCGAATGGGGTGCCTATTTCGAACATCTGAGCATCAACCTCGTCATGGCGTTTGTGTTTGGGCGCACGCTTGTAGCCGGCCGCCAGCCGCTTTGCAGCCAGTTCGCCGCAGTGGTTCACGGCACGCTCACGCTCACCGTGGCGCATTACACCCGCCAGATCACGCTCACGTGGACCGCGTTCTTTCTGACCATCGCGGGCGTGTCGACGCTACTGTTTGTCACGGCGCCGCTGGTTGTGTGGTCAACCTTCGCCAATTACATGACGCTACCGCTAGTCGCGGTAATGTTCGTCGGTGAGCATGCGTGGCGGCGCGTGGCGCTGCCCAATGTGCAGCGCTCCAGCATGTTCGCCGCGGCCCGCGCCTACCAACATACGATGCACGGCCGCGCAGAACGCGCACAATGAACCCAGCTTCGATCTCCGCGCTGCGTCGAATGACGAGAGTGCGGATCCTTAGCCATTGCCTTGATTGACGTTATGCCGAGCCTTCCTCTGCTATTCCACTCGTCGTCCGCACAAACGATCGCCTGGCGCGACGGCTCGCCGGTCTCCATACGCGAGTTTCTCGCCGACGTGACGCGCCTCGCGAAGGTGCTTCCGGCGGGCGGCCATGTGTTCAACATGTGCACCGATCGCTATCGTTTCGCGGTCGGCCTGTGCGCGACGCTGGTGGCCGGCAAGATCAGCCTGCTGCCCTCCGCGCATACACCGGAAGCGGTGCGGCAACTGGCGTCGTTCGCGCCGGATACGTTCTGCCTGCACGATAGCGCCCACTGTACGATCGAGTTGCCACGCTTCCTTTTTCCTTCGGAGTCCGGTGAAACGGATGCTGAGGCGAGT
>JBEKNG010000118.1:0-10873 GCA_049523075.1 Paraburkholderia sp. | reverse complement strand
TATCGCGTGGCGTTCGAACTCAAACCCAATCCGTCGAGCGGTGAACTGCTGATCTTCACGCTGCGGCGGGCCGGTCCGTGGATCATCGCGTTTCTGGCAGCGCTGGTGTTCGCGCGGGCCATGCCCGATGCGCTTGGTCGTACGCTGGGGATGGTGGTGGCGTATGCGATCGTCGCCGGCGCGGTGTTTTCCGCGATTTGTCTCATCATGTTTTCGCTGTTCGGCTCGGGTCATCGGCGCGTCGCGGTGCGCGTGCTGCTCGAGCATGCGCGCCGGCTGCTGTTTGTGATTGGCGTGTGCGCCGCGTTGGGCGATGCCGCGGTGAACTACGATGTCGAGCATCAATTCGGTCCGAATCTGGCCGAACTGATATCGACTGCAGCGAACATGGTTGCCGCCTTCCTGACCGCCTATTTCGCGCTGGCGTTCCGGCGGCCCGTCGCGCACCTGATTCGCAATCGGGCCTACGAGCCGCGGCACGACCATAAGGCCGCGACCGATGCGTTCGACGTGCTTGCCTCGCTCTGGCATGTGCCGGTGCTTGTGCTGGCAAGCGCGTCGGTGATTGCCACGATCGGCGGTTCGGGTTCGAACGAGAACGTGTTGCAGATTTCTGTGGTGACCGCGCTCTTCCTGGTGCTGGCGTTCTTCCTGTCGGCCATCGTGTTGCGCGTGACGCGGCCGCGCGATATCCGCAGGCACCGCCGCTCGCCTTATCTGCGGAGATTCCTGCAATTCGCGGGGACGCTGCTGACGCTGTTCATCTGGCTCGGCTTTCTCGAGCTGGCGGCGCGGCTGTGGGGCGTGTCGCTCGCGAGCGTCATCGAGGAAAACGTCGCGGCGCGTGGGATTGCGCATGCGGTCATGGCGATTCTCGCCACCTGGTTCATTGCGTGGCTGCTGTGGATTCTGATCGATACCGCGATCAGGGAAGCGCTCACCCCAGGCGGTTCACGCAGCAAATCGCGTAACGCAAGTACGCGTGCCCGTACCATGTTGCCGCTCGTGCGCAACGCGCTGTTCGTGACGCTTGTGACGATCGCTGCCATCGTCACCGCGGCGAACCTCGGCATCAATGTGACGCCGCTGCTCGCCGGTGCGGGGGTGATCGGTCTTGCAATCGGCTTCGGCGCGCAATCGCTCGTCACCGATCTGATCACGGGCCTGTTCATCATCATCGAGGACACCATCTCTGTAGGTGACTGGATTGACGTCGATGGTGGCCATGCGGGCACGGTCGAGCATCTTTCAATCCGCACCGTGCGGCTGCGTGACGGGCAGGGCGCGATCCATGCCATTCCGTTTTCGCAGATCAAGATTGTGAAGAACCTGTCGCGCGATTTTGCCTTTGCGGTATTCGAAGTGCGCATGGGCTTTTCCGCGGACGTCGATCAGGTTACCCAACTGATCCGCGAGGTGGGCGCCGATCTGATGGCCGATTTCCGCTACCGGCGTGAAATGCTGGGTCCAGTCGAGGTATGGGGACTCGACCGTTTCGATCCGAACTGGATGGTCGTGAAAGGGCAGATCAAGACGCGGCCGCTGCAGCAATGGAGCGTGGCGCGGGCCTTTAATCTGCGGCTGAAGCGCAAGATGGACGAAGCCGGTATTGAGATTCCGGTGCCGCAAATGCGGGTGTTCACGTCGTCAAAGGATAATGAAGGGCAGCCGCTGCCGGATGATGATGTGCCGGTGCCGGTGCCGGTGCAAGCGAATGCGCCGGAGCATGGTCACGGGCCGCATGACGGAGCGGGCGGCGCCCGTCCGGCCGGTTTGGCCGTGACGGCCGGCGACGTTTCTCACGAGCCGCGCCCGGCGCCCCCATCAACGGGACCCGCACCGGTTGCGCCGCAGATTCCCACTGCGGGCGAAGTCGGGAAAAGCTAGGCGCGCGTCGGCGGTCTTAGGAGAGGGCCGGTTCCGCGAGGGATTGTGCGCGATCGGCGAGCTCAAGCACGTCGTTCACGTGGGTGGAGATCTGCGAGCCTTCGACGCCGTAGATATGGAGCGAGACAGCCGGTGCGTCGCTCGCGTTGCCGAGCCGATGGATGCCGCTGCGGCCGGCGCGCACGAACGACACGGCTCCGCTTGCGCGCGGACGGGTACGTGTCTCGATCGCGAGTTGCTGCGACTCGTCCCAGTCATACACCGTTTCTGACAAGGCGCCATCGAGCACCACGTAGCCGCACCATGTCCGATGGGCATGCACGGGGCTCGCCTGGCCCGGCATCCAGACCAGCGCGGCGATGGCATAGCGGCCGTGCGGATCGGCGGCCAGCAGATGGCGCCGGTATGAATCGGCCGACCCTTCGCGCTGCGCCGGCACGAGCAGTGCCGGATCGGCGGCCGCGTCGGCAAGCGCCGTCCTGACGCCGAGTGCGAAGGCCGCACGTTGCGACGGCTCGACGGAGCCAACGGCTTGTTCGAAGACGGTATCCAGCGCGTCGCACAGGCGCGCGAGCGACTGGCCGGCGAGCTTCGGTGTTGCCGCTGACGTGGCCGCAGCCGACGTCGCAGTCGCAGCCGACTCTCGCGGGGCTTCATGATGCACGGAGCAATGCGGGTGCGGAGGCGTGGAGCGGTTGACGGCAGACGGGGAAGTATCGTGGCTCATGAGGGCGGCGCAGGCGCGTGGATTCAGTGATCGGGCAGGAATATTTATACCGGTTTGCGCGGAGAAAGAGTTTTCATATAATTCCCCTTTGACACGTAAAAGTAGAATAATTTTCTAGCTGGGGGTGCTCATGGGAATGGATATCATCGATCGGAAGCTGCTGGAGCTGCTTCAGGAAGACGCGACCATGCCGATCGCCGAACTCGCACAGCGCGTGAATCTGTCGCAGACGCCGTGCTGGAAGCGGCTGCAGCGACTCAAGGAAGCGGGCGTGATCCGCGCTCAGGTGGCGCTGTGCGATCCGCGCAAGCTCGGTGTGGGTACGACCGTCTTCGTCGCGGTGCGGACCAACCAGCATACGGAAGCGTGGGCGGCCACGTTCACGCGTGCCGTGCATGACATTCCCGAGGTGGTCGAGGTCTATCGGATGAGCGGTGAGACGGATTATCTGCTGCGCGTGGTGGTCTCGGATATTGATGACTATGATCGGGTGTACAAAATATTGATCGCTGCTGTGCCGCTTTATGACGTGAGTTCGAGCTTTGCCATGGAGCAGATTAAATATTCGACAGCGCTGCCGGTGCGGGCGTCGGCGGTGACGGAAGGGCGGTGAGGGGTGCCGCGCTAATACCGGGTGGGGCGGGTGGGTTTTAGACGCACGCCAAACAAATTTTTGTTGAGCGCCTCGCAACTCAGACGATCGCCGACGAAATTGCGGAGCGGTGCGGCGCTAAAACGCGCACACTAGCGTCAACGATTGATTCGGAGGTTTGGATGAGTAGTTTCGACAAACTTGATGCGGCGCTCGACGCATATGACCAGCATCAGGCCGCTATTGCAAGGGCGGCAGAAACCAGGGAGTCGGAAGATAACCAGTTTCTTGCGGACTTTGCGAGTTTTTGCAGTGGAACGGCGTACCCGACGCTTGAGCGTATCGGAAAACACCTGCGAGATCGTGGTCACGATTTCCAGGTGAAGACTGATGACAAGCCGGGGATTACGTTGAATATTTACCTGGCCGGCGCGAGCCGCTTCGATTCGCGTGGCGCAGGCATCTCGCATCCGCAGTTCTCGATTCGATGCAATGTCGCGGGGCGCAGGGTGGAATTTTCTGGGGTCGTGGTGACAGGCAATCTGGTCGCTAATAGCAGTCGCGGTACCTATGGACTCGCTGACACGACCGCCGAGCTGGTCCATGAAAAAGCAACCGAATGCATTGCGGAGTCGTTTAAGCGCTAACGACCGGTTGCGCTGCCGCGTGCAAAGGCGTTTTGTGGTCTTGGGCGGCGGCGAGACCGTCGTTACACATCCTTGCTCTGGCTACGCGCTGCCAGAAATTCATCCGAGGCAAATGGCACTATTGTCGCCAGCCTGCTAGATTTCTATTCAGCCGAATCATTGATCGGGAGAGATCGATGGCCGACAGACCGACTTCCAGCACGTCCACAGTCCGCTCGCTGGTCCTGATTGCAGTCGTCGTGGTCGCGCTGGTCGCGGCCTTCGCCTTCACGGCCGGCTGGCTCTCGCCGGGTCGCCTGACGCCGGCAAAGATCGTCAACGCTCTGGCGCCGCCGGGCGGCGCAGCGCTCGGCTTCCGGCGCAATCACGCCAAGGGCATCTGCTTTACCGGCAGCTTTGAATCGAATGGCGCAGCGGCGTCCCTGTCCAGGGCGCCGATGTTCGCGGCGGGCTCGTATCCCGTCACGGGACGTTTCAACCTCGCTACGGCGGACCCCAAAGCGCCGGACGCCACGGTTCGGGTGCGGGGCCTCGGTCTACGCATCGTCGCGTCGGATGGAAGCGAATGGCGCATGGCGATGATCGACGCTCCCATCTTCGCGGTCTCCACGCCGCAGGCTTTTTACGCTCTGCTTAAGGCCTCGGCCGACAAAAGCGATCCGGACGCCATGAAGAATTTTGCCGCCGCGCACCCGGAGATCGGCGCTTTTGCGGCGTGGGCTGGCAGCGCGCCGTGGACGGCCTCTTTTGCGCAGGAGCAGTACAACAGCCTCAATAGCTTTATCTTCACCAATGCTGCCGGTCAGGACCAGGCCGTGCGCTGGTCCTTCGTGCCGGCCGCGCAGCCCGAGGCCATCTCTCCCGACCAGTTGAAGGCACGTGGTGACGGCTTCCTCGACGCAGATATCACGCAGCGCGTGCATAGCGCACCGCAACGATGGATGCTGGTCGTGACGGTTGCCAATCCCGGCGACCCGACCGCCGACCCCACCAAAGCGTGGCCGGAGGATCGACGCAAGGTGGAGGCGGGTACGCTGGTGGTTAACGCCATCGAACCCGAGCCTGACGGCCCGTGTCGCGATCTCAACTTCGATCCCACTGTGTTGCCGCCCGGCATGCACGTCTCGGACGATCCGTTTCCCGCTGCGCGCTCAGCCGCCTATTCTGTCTCGTTCAATCGGCGCACCGCTGAGGATAAGGACTATCCGCACCATCCGGCGGGAGGAGCCACGCCATGACCTCGATCCACGATCGCTTTACACCGCTGCAGCGTGCTCTTCACTGGCTCATGGCGGTTTGCATTCTGGCGATGCTGTTCATCGGCGTCGGGATGGTGTCGACTGTTCGCCCGGATTATCTTTCGCTGGTGTCGATCCATAAGCCGCTGGGTGTCGTGATACTCGTGCTGGCGCTGATACGCCTCGTGGTCAGGTTGATACGCGGCGCACCGCCGCTGCCGGCGTCGATGCCGGAACCGATGAAGCTCGCCGCCTACCTGTCGCATCTCGCGTTCTATCTACTGATGATCGGGCTTCCGCTGATCGGATGGGGCATGCTGTCGGCCGCGGATTATCCCGTCGTGGTGGCGGGGATACGTTTGCCGTCCATCCTGCCGCATAGCAACGGTTTGCACACGCTGCTGTGGAACGCGCACAGGGCGCTCGCGCTGTGCTTCTTTGCGCTGATCGTAGTTCATCTGGCGGCGGCGCTGTTGCACGCGCTGGTCAGACGTGATGGTGTCTTCCAGGCGATGGCGCCCTGGCGGTGAAGGGGAGAGACGCCCGCCTCTGGCGTTTAGCAGGGACCGCTCAAAGCGGTCCCGTCCTTGCATTTACGACCGCAGCCCGATCTCTCAGGCATGCAGCCTCTAACCGGCCAGGAAGGCCGCGTATCGCTCCATATCAACATTTCCGCCGCTAACAATCACACCGACCCGCTTGCCCTTCAACTGATCCTTGATGGCGCGCGCAGCAGCAAAGCCAAGACAACCCGTAGGCTCGACAACCATTTTCATTCGCTCTGCGAAGAACCGCATGCAGGCCACCAATTGCTCATCGGTGGCAGTCAGAATATCGGTGACATCCCGTTTGATAATCGGAAACGTATATTGCCCCAAGTGCTGGGTCTGGGCGCCGTCCGCGATCGTCTTCGGTGTCTCGATGTGCACGATTGAGCCGGATCTGAACGATTGCTGCCCGTCATTACCCGCTTCCGGCTCCGCGCCATAGATCGTGCAGGCCGGTGCAAGTTCGCGCGCCGCGAGCGCCGATCCTGCCAGCAATCCACCGCCACCGAGACAGACGAACAAGGCGTCGAGGGCCCCGACTTCTTCGATCAGCTCCTTGGCGGCCGTGCCCTGGCCTGCGATGACATCTGGATGGTCGTAGGGCGGAATCAGCGTCATGCCGTGCTTTTCGGCGAGATTACGGCCGATCTCTTCGCGATCTTCCGTATAACGGTCGTAGGTCACCACGTTTCCGCCATAACCCCTGGTTGCTGCGACTTTCGCTGCCGGCGCATCCAGCGGCATGATAATGGTCGCGGGAATACCAAGCAGTTTCGCCGACAGCGCGATGGCTTGGGCGTGATTGCCGGACGAGAACGCAACCACGCCGGCAGCGCGCTGGCGCGCGTCGAATTTCGACAACGCGTTCATCGCGCCACGAAACTTGAATGCGCCCATCCGCTGGAAGTTTTCACACTTGAAGAAAACTTCTGCGCCCACCTCCTCGTTGGCTGTGCGCGAAGTCAGAACGGGAGTGCGGGTCGCCTTGCCCGCGATTCGCTCTGCGGCAGCGGCAACGTCCACGTAAGTCGGAAGATTCAACATGATTTGTCCATCAATGGTTCGGTGCGTCGGACGACGCGTGGGTCCGGGCCTATCACCACGGCCACGAAAGGGCGGTGCCAAGATTCGACTGGCACGCGCGATCAAACAGCATGCGGGCAACAGTCAGGTCTTGCAGAGCGAGACCTGACATGTCGAAAACAGTGATGTCATCGCGCCCGCGATTGAATTGCACAGGGTTGGTCAGCAGATCGCCGAGTTCCATGCACGGTGTATCCGGTGCCCACTGCGTTTCACCGAACTGGCTCGCCTGGGTGCGATCGTCGACGAACAGGCGAACGCGTTGTAGCAGGCCATCGGGAAGCTCGCGTTTTCCTTTGGTATCGGCACCCACGCAGTTCAGGTGCGTGCCTAGTTGCACCGCCTCCAGATCGAATAGCGCTGCGGCACCTGGCGTGGCGGTGATCACCACGTCGCTCCCCGCAACCGAAGCGTTGCGATCACGCGCCAGCGCGATGTCACAACGAGCGGAGAAAGCGGCCTCAAAAGCCGGATCCGGCTGACCGGTTGCGGTCACATAGCGGACTTTCTGCAACGTTGGCATGAGCCGGAGAGCGAAGTTCAACTGCGCGCTGGCTTGCACGCCGGTGCCGAACAGGCAGACGTGCGAACTGTCAGGGCGAGCAAGCTGCTGCAGCCCTAAACCGCCTGCAGCGCCTGTGCGCATGGTCGTGACCGCGTTGCCGTCGACGATGCAGACAGGGCGGCCGGTCGCGGGGTCGATCAAAACGATGGTCGCCTGGTGAGGCTCACCACCGAGCCCTCGATTGCCCGGCCAGAACCCTGCGGCCTTAAAGCCCAGCAGGTTTTGAGTCGGTACGTCGCCCGACTTGATGCCGAATATGCCGCCCGTGGCTAGCGGCTCCCGAACGACCGGGAAGACACGTCCTTCCCGTTGGCTGTGTAGAACGAATGCTTCGCGGACTGCCGCGAGCACATCGTCAGGCAGCAACAGGGACTCGACGACGTCTTTATCGAGCAATACTAAACGCGCGTCATTTGGCATCGTTGTAAACCGTGGCTCGTGATACACCCAGATGGAGCGCGACTATTTCCATCGCGCGCCGCACTTCCATGCTGCCTGACTCCCGCAGCTCGCTCATCAGAGCGCGCCGCTCGGCCGTTTTCAACGCTCTCGGCGTGGTCGCGAGACGCGCGGCGAACTGGTCGATGCGCTGCCTGATTCCATCCGCTCCCGCAGGGTCGAGGGACTCCTTCACGCCAGCGGTGTCATCGGTACTGACGAACCGGCCGATCATGTTTTGCAAGCTGCCGAAAAGCGTCAGATCGACGTTGAGGCAGAGCGCCGCCACGTATCGGCCGCCCGAGTCCTTGATGCCTATCGACGTGCTTTTGACTTGCCGCCCGTCAGCGAACTGGTTTGCGTAGTTTGCGATGACTTGCGGATACGTCTCGTCCGCCATTCGTGCCAGACCCAGCTCGGTGGCGGGGTCGCCTTCTTCCCGACCCGACAGGTTGTTGTGGATCGCGACGATCGCGTGGTCAGCATGCAGCAAGTCGTGAACGACCACTTCGCAGAAGGGCGCAAAGGTTTCTCCCAACCCTTTCGCCACCTGCTTCAGTTGTTCGACCAGGACCTGCTGTTCTTTAGATGGATTCTGCATTTGGACAGAATATATATTATTGGACTTTCTGTCAAATTGGCGTTTTTTCCCGCGGCGGCCCGGTCGCAATCGAAGACCCGGCATGAACGGAGCGATTTCGCTAGCCTTTCTTTTCGATCGTCTTCCGCCACTCGGTTGCGGTCGGCACAACATCAACTCCGGATCGTTACAATTGACGAATCTACACAATTCGTCTCGTACCGAATGGGAGCGCTTGATGTTGAAACCTGTAAGGCTTGTCGTTACTACAGTCGCGGTTGCGTTGTCTGGTTTTGCTATGGCGGCGCAGCAGCCGGCGCCAAATTATCTGCCTGCATCAACCGCTGCGACGTTCGAGAACGCGCCGGCAATCGTCGAGGGTGCTTCCGGCAACAACGTCAAATCGACCATCTACGTCTTTATGGACCCGAACTGCATCTTCTGTCATTACGCGTGGAAAGCATTCCAACCGTACGAGGCTGCAGGGCTGCAGGTGCATTGGATTCCGCTGGGCTTCCTGAAACCGGATTCGGCGGGCAAGGCTGCCGCGTTGCTCCAGGCGCAGGATGGTCCGGCGTTGATGCATGAACTCGAGACGAAGTTCTCCGAGAAGGATGAGTCCGGTGGCATCAAGCCGTTGGCAAACGTGCCGTCTGCCACGCAAACGAAGTTGAACGGCAATATCAAGGTGTTTCAAGACCTCGGCTTCGATGGCACGCCGACGATCATCTATATGACGAGCGGCGGCCGGTGGGCCGATGTCAGCGGCTTGCCGCCTTTGAGCTCATTGCCGGGCATGCTGAATCTGCCGGAACAACCGATTACGGATCCGTCTTTGCAACGGTTCCGCTAAATGTCCTTCGCACGGTATGCGAGGACGGCAATGACATAAGCCGTGAACCTAGGCCGACTCGGACGGCCCAGCGCCTCCGCTGGCCATTGTCGTGATCCATTGCTCAAATGCCTGGACGGCGTTATCGCCGGCGCGATCGGCGTTGATCACCAGCGTATAGTCCGCGGCGCGCCAGCCTGGCGCTGCAATCGGGCACACCAGGCGGCCCGCGGCGAGGTCGCGCTCGATCATCGGCAGCGATGCGAGCGTCACGCCCAGTCCCTCCACGGCAGCGGCAAGCTGCAGATAGGCGTGATCGAACTCGACGTGACGGGCAGCCCGCAGCTGGGGCGCGCCGGCCTCCCGCAGCCAGTGCGACCAGGCAGTGCGGGTACTGGTGGAATGCAGCAGGGTGTGATGTCGCAGATCGGCCACGTTCTGTATCGGGTGTGCGCGCAGTAGCGCGGGGTTGCACGCGGGCAGGCGCACGTCGGCCATCAGCGTGCGCGACACGAGGCCAGCGCCTTGTTCGTGCCCGGAGCGCACTCCGATGTCGAAGGCGTCGCCGATATAGCGCAACTTGCGCGATGTGGTCGACACCCGTACGTCGATGTCGGGGTAGCGCGCGTGAAAGCCGGCGAGGCGCGGCAGCAGCCAGCACAACGCGAAACTCGTCAGCACGTTCACGCGCACGATGCCTGATACGCGGCGCGTGATTTCATCGTGGCGTAACCGGGCCGCCGCGCTGGCGAGGCGCTCGAAGGCGCTGTTCACATCGTTGAGCAAGGCGGCGCCTTCGTCGGTCAGCACGACGCCGCGCGCACGGCGCTCGAACAGCGGCACGCCAAACCAGTCTTCCAGCAGCCTGATCTGTTTGCCGACGGCCCAATGGGTGACGTGCAAATCGTCCGCGGCGGCGGCAAAACTGCCATGCCGGGCGACCGCTTCGAAGTTGCGCAGCGCGTTCAGTGGCGGCAGCTTCTCGCGGTCTTTTTCCGTGCCTCTGTCTTCATTCATGACGTGACTTTTTCTCCCTGATGACACGATATTACGTCAATTGAAGCACGATGTATCCCGTCATAAAATTGCCATGAAAGGATGATCGAAAGCCACCGCGCTGCGCCATTTCGGCCCGCGCCGTGTACATAACCTGCGAGGATTTATGCGCCTCACTCCATTTTCCTTCCCGCCCTCGCAGCAAGCGGGGCCGGCCAGACAGCCGGCCGCGCCGTCGCGTTCCCGCGTACTGTGGCTCTCCTGCGTTGCGCATGCACTGCACGACGGCTACACGGACATGATCTACGTGATGCTGCCGGTGTGGCAGACGGACTTCGGTCTGGGCTACGGCGCTCTCGCCATCCTGCGTGGCATCTATGCGGGGACCATGGCCAGTCTGCAACTGCCTGCCGGGCGCCTGGCCAATCGGCTGGGCAGCCGGGCCACGCTGGCGTTGGGTACCTTGCTGGCCGCGTTTGGTTATGCGCTGGCGGGGATGTCGGGCAGCCTGCTGGGCCTGTGCGTGGCATTGGCGATCTCGGGCAGCGGTTCGAGCACGCAACATCCGCTTGCCTCGGGCGCCGTGTCTCGTGTCTACGGTCGCAATGCCAGAGGCCCTTTGAGCATCTACAATTTTTCCGGCGACCTTGGCAAATCCGCACTGCCGGCTGCCATTTCGATTCTGGTGACGTTGATGCCGTGGCGTCACGCGCTGTGGATGGTGTCCGCTTTGGGCTGCG
>JBEKNG010000117.1:0-10889 GCA_049523075.1 Paraburkholderia sp. | reverse complement strand
CGCTTCTACGGGCTCTGGCTCGACAGCACCTGGACCTATTCGAGCGCATGGTTCGACGGCGATGCCGGCCGTTCGCTCGACGCCGCGCAAGCCGCCAAGTATCAGCGCATCGTCGACACCCTCGGCCTGCGTCCCGGCATGCGGGTCCTGGAAATCGGCTGCGGCTGGGGTGGCTTCGCACTGCATGCGGCATCTCAGGGCATCCGCGTGCACGCATTGACGATCTCGCCCCAGCAATACGCGCTGGCCGTCGAACGCATCGCCCACGCAGGCCTTGCGGACTTCGTCAACGTCGAACTGCGCGACTACCGCGACGTGCAGGAGCAATACGACGCGATCGTGTCGATCGAGATGTTCGAGGCGGTCGGCGAAACCTTCTGGCCGGTGTATTTCGGCGCGTTGAAGTGCCACCTCGCACCCGGCGGCCGCGCGCTGGTTCAGTCGATCACGATCGACGAGGCGCGCTTCGCGGCGTATCGCGCGTCGAGCGATTTCATCCGCGAATACATCTTCCCTGGCGGCATGCTGCCAAGCCCCGAACGTTTCGTGCGCGCCGCGCGGGACGCCGGCATGCATGCCGAGCCGACATTGTCGTTCGGACTCGACTACGCGCACACGCTTCGGATCTGGCACGCGGCGTTCGACGCGAAACTCGATGCGGTGCGGGCGCAAGGCTTTGACGAAACGTTCATCCGCACCTGGCGGCTGTACCTGAAGTATTGCGAGGCCGGCTTCGACGAGCGTCGGACCGACGTGATGCATTTCGTTGTGACCCACGGAGACTGACACGCGCGGAAGGCTCGTCACGCGGCTTTCGGCGTCGATCATGCGGGCCGCCGCGCACGCCGGGGTGCCGCGACGACCCGCATGATCGGCAAGGGCGCCTCTCTGGCCCGTATCCCAAAGGCCCCGAGCGCAAATGCACGAACGCCCGTTACCAAGGAATTGTGTTGAAAAAGTCGGCCGCCGTGCAGATCGTAGGGCACCCTGGAAGACATCGATCGACGGGAGTGAATCGTTATGATGGGTCAACTGGGCAGCGGACAGGACAGACTCTTCTACCTGTTCAACCTCGACAATCACGTCCCTCGCGAGCACCTGTTGAGAGGCTTTGTGCTTTCCGGATTTCGCTTTTCCCGCTGGCGTATCGCCCGGCGGATCTGTCCGATGCTGTAACTCAGCTTCCGTCTGCCCCATCGATCTGCGGGCCTCATGGTGACGGAGGCTGCATATAAAGTCGCTTGGAGGCCAGTTCAAAAACCCCCGAGGGGGCTGTTTACTTGGCAAGGTGTTAACCCTGGATGTCTGGACAACGGAACCCAAGGGATGGAAGCGCCGATCATTGATGACGAATTGTGGACACTGATCAAACCGTTACTGCCGTCGCCCAGGCCCCGGCGCAAAGAGCATCCCGGCCGCCCACGCGTATCGGATCGGGCGGCGTTGAATGGCATCCTGTTCGTGTTGAAAACCGGTCTGCGATGGAACTACCTGCCGACCGTATCGGGCTTTGGCTCCGGTGCGACCTGCTGGCGACGACTGAACGACTGGTGCAAGGCAGGAGTACGGGACCGACTGCACGAACTGCTGCCCGACAAATTGCGCGAGGCCGGGCAGATCGATCTTTCATATGCTGCCGTCGATTCCTCGTCGGTACGAGCTGTTGGGGCGGGCGAAAAACTGGCCCGAACCCCACGGATCGCTCGCGACCCGGTTCGAAACACCACATCCTCGTAGACGCCAATGGCGTTCCCATCAGCGCCATCCTGAGCGGCGCGAACCGCAACGACGTCACCCGGTTGCTGCCGCCCATCGACGCGATTGCCCCGATCCGCGGCGCGCGGCCGACCACTTCAGAGACCCAGGGTCATCTATGCCGATCGTGGTTACGATTCCGATGCGCATCGTCAACGATTGCGCGAACGCGGCATCAAACCGGTGATCGTAAGGCGCCGCACTGAACATGGCAATGGTCTGGGCAAATTCCGTTGGGTCGTTGAGCGGACTCACTCGTGGCTCCACAACTTCCGTCGTCTTCGCATACGCTTCGATCGTCGGGCTGACATTCACGAAGCATTCCTGAAATTCGGCTGCGCCCTGGTCTGCTGAAACATCTTCAGGCATACGGAACAGCCTTTTTGAACTGGCCTCTAAAGGAAAAAGACCCAAGCGGCGGTCATATTGACTTGTGGAATGGCAATCGCTTAACGATTTCCCGCGGGGAAGGTTTGTTAGGTGTAATCGGCCGAGGGATTGGCGTCCACAGCGCGCACTTTCCAGGTACCACCTATGGTTATTCCGACCTGAGAAAGGCAACGGAGATACTATTTTGGGAAATAAAGTAAGACGCGGCAGCGCTGCAACTGCCTTTCTGGTAGTCGGCCTGCTCACCACCTGGGCTTCCTGCTGGGTGGGCAGTCGCATGCCGTATCGGTTGCCCTTGAACCCCCTGTTCCGTGGATCGGGAAATTGTAATGAGATCGGCTGGTGCTCGGAGCCTTGGTGGATAATCGCCGCTTTCCTCGCTTATCTATTCGGACCTTCAATCATTTTTTCTGTGACAGGTTGGGTGAGCGTACGCGACGGGATGCAACGCCGGAGCGTTGCACTTCGGCTCGCAGTCTTGATTGTCCTTGCGGCGTTGTTCTATCTTGCCGGCTACGCGACGGGCCCTTCCTGAACCTGCGCATAGGAGACGCTGGCCTGACTCCTGACTTGAATGTTCGACATGACAACTGCCCATAGAAAACCCGCAGGTGCGGGTTTTTGAGTTGGCTTGCGTATTAGAAATCATCCGGTGATGCCATCGTCGTGAGGTCGTCGTCGACCGGTGACAACAGAATCGATGATTTTAATCAGTGTCCCACTTAGATTTTTGGATGCCTCATTTTCTGCCCTGGCCTTCGCAAGCTCGACGGTCGTTTGACTCTTGATCAGTATGCCGTTGCGTTCTGTTTTGAGCAGATCGGTCACGACCGTCGCAATTAACTGACCATCGTTGACTGAAAATGCCGTCAGCAGATTGGCTCGTCGGGCGGCAACTGCCGTCGACCGCAAACGGACTTTTGACGTGCCGAACTTCATTTTCGACAAGCTCAGTCCGACGAGTCCGACGCTACGGACCTCGCTCTACGAGATTGCGAATGGCCTAAGTTTTTCTGGCCGGACGCTAACAATCTTCCGCACGCAAGAACCCGCAACTGGACACGCTTTGATCGGCGGGCGAGTAAGAGTCCGTTTCACTGCATCTGCACACTGGCAGCAAGCCAAAGGACGATCTGCTTTTCACGGACGCGACTTTCGGCAAGATCGCCTTCGACGCCAAGGAAGGGGTAACCTGTTTGTTCGCGACCCGCGTACACATTCTGACGAACGCTGCTAAAGCATAAAGTGCCCGCAACTCGACGCTGCGAATGCGTCGAACATCGAGGGGCATATGGGGCGAAGCCGCGTGTCGCGATCCTGCCAACTGGTTGAGATTCACGCGATTAGGAAGGCTGACCATGAACGAAACTCACGAAACCACCGAGCGCCCGGCTCGGGCCGACGACGCGCCGCTTACGATCGCGCAGTTCTGCGAGCGTTACGGCATCAGCAAATGCATTTACTATCGTCTGCGCAAGCGTGGCGAGATACCCAGGGAGACAGTCGTCAGTCGGCGTCGTCGCGTAATTCTGGCCGGGTCGTTGCGCGAGTGGGAACGGCGCAAGGCAGAGGGCTGACAAGCGCACGAACAGAACGGCAACTAAGAGCCCCAACATATGGGGCTCAAAAGAAGCTTGATCGGGTCTTTTGCGAAACTTCAGTTTTGTGACGGCTCCCCGTACCGTAGCCTGCTCAAGGGCCACGCGTGCGGCCGATTTGGTCAGCAGGGTCACGTCACCATTGCTGCTGCGGTCGAGCGTTGCGCCCATTTTCTTTGCAAGTTCGCGCGCCGCGCTTGGAGCGATAGCTGGATAGTGGCCGACCGTCTTGCGTGGATGCTCGCCGTCAGGGCTGGTCCAACGGTAGTAGTATGTAATGCCACCTTTTGGGGGTGACCTTCATGCCGAAGCCCCGCAGGGCAGCGTCAGCGAATTCCTGATATTTGCCGGTGCCGCCTGCCTGGCGGATGTTTTCCAGAAAGTCGTGGTTGATGGTGTAACGCTACATGTGTGCCCCTCACTGATCAGGTTGAGGTTGCACATCAAGCGCTTCACTCCTTATGAATAATCCACTCATGTGCCGGATCGTTCTTGAAATGCCAGAGCCGCTGCTTCCCAGCCATAACATTCAAGTAGTACGAATCATATCCGTAGGGAACAATAACAGGATGATAGCCTCGAGGCACCATAACCACATCATGATCCTCAACAGCCATGGACTCGTCGATGTCCCGTGAATCTGTATAAACCCGTTGAAAAGCAAACCCCTGCGGCGGATTGAGCCGATGATAGTAAGTCTCTTCGAGCGAGCTCTCGAGCGGCACATTATCGGTGTCATGCTTATGCGGCGGATAGCTCGAAGCATGCCCGCCAGGCGTGCGAACCTCAACAACCAGTAAAGACTCTGCAGCCTCAGTCTGCGGCAAGATATCACATACGTACCGCGTATTGAGCCCCTTGCCGCGCGTCGAGCGGTTCATCTGCGAAGGCTCAATCAGCCGCGCCGGAAAGCCGCCCTTGGCCGGCGCACTAGCCACACCCACCTCCGCGTCACGCACGGCCCGCACCGTAGTCCGCACACCCGGCGGCAAATACACCGCATACGGCGCGGCATCTTCAAACACGCTGTCGCGCGAACCGAGACTGCTCCATTTCTGATCCGCTGTCTCCACATCCACGGCGCCCGCCAGCACTACAATGCACACCTCACGTGCCGGCTCGAACACATGCACGACTTCGTCTGTGCCGATGCGATAAGCCGCAAAACCCACATAACGCCATGCCGCCGTCTCCGGCGTGACCCGCGCGATCGTCTGGCCCTCGCGCTGTGCCTTCACCAGCAAACTCATGCTGCCTCCTTCGTCGCAGACGTACCGGCATCGAGCGGCGCATCCACCAGCGCCCGCAAGGTCCGGTACCCCTTCTCTGCATAAGCATACGATTGCGCGATCACCGGATCCTGTTCGGCTTCCACCACCAGCCAGCCGCGATAGCCATGCCGTTTCAGGCGTTCGATAATCGCTGGGAAATCGACCGCACCGTCGCCCGGAACCGTGAACGCTCCGTTGATCACCGAGTCCAGAAAACTCCAGTTGCGGTTGCGCGCGAGTTTCATCACCGCTGGCCGCACGTCCTTGCAATGAACGTGACAGACCCGTCCAATATGCTTGTCGAGCACCGTGACCGGATTGCCTCCGGAAAACGTAATGTGGCCCGCGTCGAACAGCAAGCCGACGGCGTCGCTCGTGCGCGCCATCAGATTGTCGACGTCGGCCGGTGTTTCCACGTAAGCCCCCATATGATGGTGATACGCGAGCCGTACGCCGCGACTCAGCGTATAACGGGCGAACTCGTCCACACGCGCCGCATACGCGTCCCACTGTGCTTCGCCAAAGAACCGCGGACGCTGATAGAGCGGTTGCGGCGCGCCCTGAATCGAATCGGCTACCTCGCCGTACACCATTACAGTCGAGCCGTTGCGCGACAGCAACTCCAGATGCGCATCCACTGACGCTATCTCTTCCTCGACGCTGCGTCGTGCCAGTCGTCCTGAATACCAGCCGGAGACGAGCGCCAGGTCGAATTGCGCGAGCAGCGCTTTCAACGCCAGCGGTTCGCGCGGAAATTTGTTGCCGAGTTCGAACCCGTCATAGCCGATTTCGCGTCCTTCCGTCAGCGCGACTTCGAGTGGTGTCTCGCCGCCCAGCGACGGCAGGTCGTCGTTCATCCACGACAGCGGGTTGATGCCGATGCGTACTTCGAACTGAGTCATGCGGGCGTCCTCAATCGTTCTTGATGTCGCCGGCGGCCTGGGCGCGCACGGCAAGCTGGGCTTCGTATTGCGCACGCGCAGCGCGCACGCCTTCGCGCGCCGACACTTCCGGCACGGCCACTTCCCACCACCAGCCGCCGTCGTCCGTCGTGCGGGCGGGATCCGTGTCGATGCTGATCAGATAGGTGCGGTCGGCGGCGCGCGCGCGCTGCAGCGCGGCTTCGAGTTCGGTGATGTTCGCGACGTGCTCCGCTTGCGCGCCGAGTGCGCGCGCATGCGCGGCGAAATCGATCGGCGGTGCGCCCAGCGGGCCTTGCTCGCAATCGTCGAACAGGTTGTTGAACGGCGCGCCGCCGCAGGCCTGTTGCAGGCGATTGATGCAGCCATAGCCGCGATTGTCGAGCACGACAATGATCAGCTTCGCACCGAGCATCACCGAGGTGGCAATCTCGCTGTTCATCATCAGATAGCTGCCGTCGCCGACCATCACGATGACGTCGCGCTCGGGACGTGCCAGCTTTGCGCCGAGGCCGCCAGCAATCTCGTAGCCCATGCACGAATAGCCGTACTCGACGTGGTAAGCACCGGGACGGCCCGCGCGCCACAACTTGTGCAACTCCGCAGGCAGCGTGCCGGCAGCGCACACGACGATATCGTCCACCGCGGACGCCACGCTCGAACGCTGTACCGCGCCGATCACGTCCGCGTCATACGGCAGCACCGTTTCGTGTTGCGGCGCATGCGTGATCATGCCAACAGCGTCGCGCCAGCCCGCAGCAAGTTTCTGGGCCCGCGCGGTCCACCCGCGGTCGGCGTGCCAGCCGCCAAGCTCCGCGGCGAGCGCACCGAGCGCGAGGCGGGCATCGGCCTCAACTACGAGACCGCGATGCTTGAGGCCATCGAACGCGTTGGCATTGATGCCAATCACGTCGGCCTGCGTGAACAGCGTGTTCGAGCCGGTCGTGAAGTCCTGCAGACGGGTGCCGATTGCCAGCACGCAATCGGCGTCGTGTGCGAGTGCATTCGCTGCGGGCGACCCAGTCACACCCAGCGCGCCGGTGTTGAGGGGATCGTTCCAGGCCAGCGCGCCTTTGCCGGCCTGCGTTTCGGCAACGGGGACGCCGTGCGCGGCGGCGAACGCGTGCAGCGCATCCGTCGCGTGGCCATACAGCACACCACCGCCGGCGACGATCATCGGCCGTTTCGCCTGTCGCAAGCGCGCGACGGCGGCGCTGATCTCTTCTGCAACCGGCGCGGGCGTATGAAAGTTGACGACGCGCGGTTCGAAGAACTCCGCAGGGAAATCCCATGCGGCGGCCTGCACATCTTGCGGCAGGGCGAGCGTGACCGGCCCGCACAACGCGGCATCGGTCAGCACACGCAGGGCGCGGGGTAGGGCCGTCAGCAATTGCGCGGGATGCATGATCCGGTCGAAGTAGCGCGACACGGGCTTGAATGCATCGTTCGCGGAGATGCCGCCGTCGTGAAAGTCCTCGACCTGCTGCAGCACCGGATCCGGAGCGCGCGAGACGAACACGTCGCCGGGCAGCAGCAGCACGGGCAAACGGTTGACGTGTGCGAGTGCCGCAGCGGTCAGCAGATTCGTGGCTCCAGGTCCAATGGAGGTGGTGACCGCCATCATCCGGCGCCGGAAATGCGCCTTCGCATACGCAATCGCACTGTGTGCCATCGCCTGCTCGTTGTGCGCGCGCAGCGTCGGCAGCTCATGACGGTGCTGGTACAGCGCCTCGCCGATTCCCGCAACGTTGCCGTGCCCGAAGATTGCGAACACGCCGCCGAACAGCGGCTCGGTACCGGCGCCGTCCTCGGTTCTGACGCGCTGCGCCGCGAGGTAGCGGATCAGTGCCTGTGCCGTGGTAAGCCGCAGCGTGCCAGTCGCCGGCGCAGTCGATGGCGTCGCGGATTCAGGGTGGGCGGGAGACGTATCGTGATGCAAGATGCGCTGGTTCATGCAGCCTGCTCCTGGTGAACGTGATGTGGCGTGGCGCTATGCGGTGCGTCGTTGCCGCGCGCGGCGCGCCACGAATCGATCAGCGTTTCGAAGGTCTGACGCACGCGGGCGATCAGTTCGTCGTCGCCAATCGTGCCTGCGAGCCACGCATGGCTCGGCTCGTGGAAAATCGTCCGGCCGACGGTGAAGCCGCGGCAAGTCGCCGATTGCGCCGCTGCGCGAAAGCCCTCGTTGAGCTGTTCGACGGCTGCCGACAGACCGAGCAGCACCACGCCGCGGCAGTAAGGATCGCGTTCGGCAATCAGCGCGTCGATGCTTTGCCATTGCGCAGCTTCCATCGGCTCGAGCTTCCACCACTCCGGATAGATGCCAATGTTGTACAGCCGCTTCAACGCGCGATGCACGATATCGGGGCCGCCCGGCAGATGGGCGTGCTTCGGCGGGATGACTTCGAGCAGCAATTCATGGCCGCTCGCCTGGGTGGCGTCGTAGAGCGCGCGCAATTGGGCTTCCTGTTCGAGCCGTTGTTCGATGGGCTCATCGGGATGGAATTGCACCAGGCACTTCACCACGTGTTCCTGCGGCCAGGCGATGAGCGAGGTGCCGATCGAGCGGCCGTGATCGAATACGAGCGGCACCGAGCCCGGCAGTTCCACCGGGCGGCCGATCCACCAGCCGCGGCCAGTGGCGGCGTTCAGTGCGTCCTGGCCGTAGCGGTCGTCGATCAGGACGCCGATGCGTCCTTGCAAGCCAAGCGCGCTTTCGGTCTGTGCGACGGCCTCGACAAACAGACTCTTGAGCCGCGCGATACGTGCATCGTCCGCGCCGGTTTGCTGAGACAGATCGAAGAACTGGTTGCGGTGATCGAACGCGAAGCCGAGCACTTCGTCCCATTGCTTGCGGGCAGGGGAGACGCGGTGCAGTCGCGCGAGCTTCGCATCGCGGTCGGGGCGGCGCATGCGCTGCGGATCGGCTTTTGCTTCGCTCAGGAAATAGTCGAGTTCGGCGGGTGTCGGCATTGCCGGGGCGCATCCATGTCGTGACACGACCAGCGCGCCGCTCGCATTCGCCGCGCGGGCACATGCTTCGAGCGGCTGATCGCGGAGCCACCCGGACAGAAAGCCGGAGGCGAACGCGTCGCCTGCGCCGAGCACGTTCAGTACCTCGACTTCGACGCCACCCTGAATCGGCGCGTCGTCGAGCGACGCGGGCACATCGCCGTCGATGATCTGGCAGCCGAGCGGACCACGTTTGACCACCAGCGTGGCGGGCGTCACGGCGCGCACCATCGCGAGGGCCTCGATCAGATCGGTCTTGCCGCCGGCGATGCGAAACTCTTCTTCGGTGCCGATGACGAGATCTATCAATGGCAGGATGCGCTGCAGATGCGCGGTGACGTCTTCACTGGCGACGAAACGGGTTTCGCCGTCGGCCTTGCCGGTGAGTCCCCACAGCACAGGACGGTAGTCGATATCGAGCACGGTGCGCACGCCGTTGCGACGCGCGTAATCGAGCGCGCGGCGGCTCGTGCGATTGACCTGCTCGGTGGAAAAGTGCGTGCCGGTGATCAGCAGCGCTTTCGATGACGCAATGAACGCCTCATCGAAGTCAGCTTCGTCGACCGCCATATCGGCGCAGTTTTCGCGGTAGAAAATCAGCGGGAAGGTGTCGCGATCTTTCAGGCCGAGTAGCACGAGCGCGGTCAGGCGCTCCTGATCGACACGCACGTGGCTGACGTCGCAACCTTCCTTGGTGAGCGTTTCGGTGAGGAAACGGCCCATATGGTCGTTGCCGACGCGCGCGAGCATCGCCGAGGCGAGCCCGAGCCGCGCGCAGCCGAAGGCGATATTGGCCGACGAGCCGCCTAGATACTTCGCAAAGCTCGACACGTCTTCGAGGCGGGCGCCGACCTGTTGTGCGTAGAGATCCACCGCGAGCCGGCCAAGGCAGATGATGTCGCGGCTGCGCCCCGGCGCGAAGCGGCTGGCGGTGCTGGCAACGGACGGCGTGGGTGTGCGGGTGAGAGCCATGGGATATCCTGTTTGTCTTAGCGCTTGACTTGACGGCAAGGGTGGCACGCAGCGGCCGCAGGGCAGAGCCGTGCGGTCGCTGCGTGGCGCAAATCAGATCGTCGCGCCTTCGAGTTCGCCGATCATCTTCTGCATCTCGGCGCCGCCGGCCATCATGTCGAGCACTTCGTCCTTGCTGATGGTGTCCTTGGTGAAGGTGCCGAGCGACTTGCCGCGATTGAGCAGCGTGAACGAATCACCGATGGGGTATGCGTGATGCACGTTGTGCGTAATGAAGATCACCGAAATGCCTTTGGCGCGCGCGGTGTGAATCAGCTTCAGTACGTTGAAGCTCTGCTTCACACCAAGCGCTGCGGTCGGCTCGTCGAGAATCAGCACGCGTGCACCGAAGTGAATGGCTCGCGCAATCGCGAGACACTGCTTCTCGCCGCCCGACATCGTGCCGATCGGCTGATGCGGATCACGCACGTTGATGCCCATTTCCGCGAGCTTGTCGCGTGAGGCGGTCGCGCAATGGTCAAGATCCATCACGTTGATAAAGCCGAACAACTTTTTCTGCGGCTCGCGTCCCATGAAGAAATTGCGCGCCACCGAAAGCAGCGGCACCAGTGCGAGATCCTGATAGACCGTGGCAATCCCAAGATCGAGCGCGTCTTTGGGCGAAGTGAAACGCACCGGCGTGCCGTCGACGAGGTAGGTGCCTTCGCTTGGCTGGTGCACGCCGGCGAGCGTCTTGATCAGCGTGGATTTGCCGGCGCCGTTGTCGCCTAACAGGCAATGCACTTCGCCGCGTTTTAGCCGCAGTGTGATGTCCTTCAGCGCAATCACGTTGCCAAAATAGCGGTTGACGTTCTCGAGCGCGAGGATGTAGTCGGCATCTGCTGGTTGTGTCGTACCCGCCGTTGTGTTCAATGGAGTGTTCATCGCGGACTCCTCGTTTAGCGGGCTGCCGCGACGCGGCTGCGCACGTA
>JBEKNG010000116.1:0-10892 GCA_049523075.1 Paraburkholderia sp. | reverse complement strand
ACAAGTGCGCCCCCTTGCGCGATAACGCCGGCAACATGTACGGGGTGACCGTGGTCTTTCGTGATATCTCGGAGAGAAAGAAAGCCGAGCAGCACATCATCTATCTCACCCAGCACTGCCCCCTCACCGATCTCCCTAACCGCGTTCTGTTCGGCGACCGGCTTAAGCAGGCGATACTCGACGCGGAACGTGCGCGTACGAAATTCGCCTTGCTGTTCGTCGACATCGACGGGTTCAAGGCGGTCAACGATCGCTACGGACATGCTGTCGGCGACATGTTGCTGCAGCGCATCGGCCAGCGTATGAAGCAATGCCTCCGCGAGTTGGACATGATCGCGCGCATCGGTGGAGACGAATTCGTGGCCATTTTGTCGGACGTGAACGAGGCCGAAGACGCGGTTTCGATCGCCCAAAGGCTGCGCCAGTCTATCGAAGAACCCTTTGTAGTCCAAAACTGTATCCTGGCGGTTTCGGCCAGCATCGGCGTGGCTGTATATCCGGACGACGGACTGGACGAACAGACCCTGCAGGTCAATGCCGACCACGCGATGTACCAGGCCAAAGGCCGTGGCGGCAACGCCGTCGTGCTAAATGAGGTGGACCTTGCTGCTAAGTGCGACCGAATTTCTTGAGCGGGGCGGCTCAAAGCCCCAGACAAACTGCCCCAGCCGCAACGATCAAGCACGCAACCCAGCGCCTTCCACTGACCGCTTCGCGCAGAAACACACGCCCGATCAGCACCGCGAACACTACACTAGTCTCGCGCAACGCGGATACCGCGCCCATCGCACCCGACTGCAGCGCCCATATCACGATGCCATACGCGGCGATCGACACCAGGCCGCCGCACAGCGACGAGCCGATCGCCATCGGGGCGGTCCGCACGGGTGTCCACAGCGGCTTGAGCCCGCGCATCGCGACGAACAGCACCGGCATCAGCCAATAGAACAGGAACATCCACGCGGTGTAGGCGAGTGCCTGGCCGCCGGATAAGCGCACGCCGATGCCGTCGATCACGGTATATATGGCGATCGTCACGCCCGTGGTCAGCGCGGCCAGCAAACCCGGACGCGACACACGACCCCCCTCCAGAGCGATCGCGATGATGCCTCCCGATATCATCACGATCCCGAGCACGTGCAAGGCGCCGATCGCCTCATGGGCGAAGAGCGCGGCGCCGAGCGTGACGAGCAGCGGCGACGAGCCGCGCGCGATCGGATATGCCTGCGCGAGATTGTTGCGGCGGTACGACCGTACGAGGGTCACGTTGTAGACGATATGCACGAGTCCCGATGCGATGATGTACGGCCAGGCTGCGTCGGCCGGCCACGGCGTGAACAGAATCACGAGCGTGGAAACCGCCGCGATGGCGATGCTCATCCATGTCATGGACAGGAACCGGTCGTCGTTGCCGTGCAGCATCGCGTTCCAGCTCGCGTGGAGCACGGCGGCAAGGAGAACGAAACCGCCGGTATAACTGAGCATGAAGCTCCCGAAGAAAGGGTTAGTAAGAAGGATATCTATCTTGTGGCCTGCTTACAAACCAGATAAATTGCCTGATCGCGTTAGATAAACTCTTGCGAATGAAGCGGATATTACCTCCACTCAATGCATTGCGAGCCTTCGAGGCCGCAGGCCGGCTCGGCAGTTTCAAGGAAGCCGCTGCGGAATTGCACGTGACTCACGGTGCGGTGAGTCAGCACGTGCGGCTGCTCGAGGAGTGGCTCGGCGCATCGTTATTTGAACGGCATAACCGGCGCGTGACGCTAACTCCGGCGGCGAAGGCCTACCTGGAGGAAATCGGTCCCTTGTTCGAGCAGCTCTCGCAGGCAACCGCGAGATATGGCTTTCCCGAAACGGTCTCGCGGACACTGTCGGTGAACGCGCCCGCGACATTCACGTTGCGCTGGCTGGTGCCGAGATTGGCGCAATTCCGCGCGGAGCATCCCGACGTGAACGTCAAGGTGGAGACGTCGAACGAGTCGGTGGAGAGTCTTAAGGACAACTATGACATCATCATCCGGGGCGGTCCGGATACGTTCTATGGTTACTCGATGCGGCTTTTCCTGTCCGAGGAAAGGCTTCCAGTCTGTAGTCCAGCGCTTTTGAAGCGACTGCCGATTCGGACGCCTGACGATATGCGGCAGCATACATTGCTGCACACCTCGAGTCTGCCGCGACTCTGGCCGGACTGGCTGACGCGGGCAGAGATTCCTGCACTCCGGCCGGCTGCCACGCTGACCTTCGACCACTTCTATCTGACCTTGCAGGCTGCCATCGACGGAATAGGCATTGCCATGGGGCCGAGTGCGCTGGTGTCCGACGATCTCGCTGCTGGCCGGCTTGTCGCGCCGTTCGCCGGTCCTCGTTTGCCGTCGCGCAGCTATTGCACCTACGTTACGGATGGGAAATCCGCGGATAACCTGGTCGTGCTGTTCCGCTCATGGCTCGAGCGCGAGGGTGATGAACTCGCCCGACGGTAACAAGGCGCGCTAAAACATCGGATGTGCTTCCGGATAGAGCGCCGTTCTCAGGGCGAGTCCACCGAGTACAACAAAGATGATGGCAGCAAGGGCGTGGACGGCTTTCGTCGGCAGGCGGTCGGCGAACTTGTGTCCAAGATAGATGGCTGGGACGTTCGCCAGCATCATGCCGAATGTCGTGCCTGCGACGACGCCCAGGAATTCGTGAAAGCGCGCGGCAAGAGCGATGGTCACGATTTGAGTCTTATCGCCCATCTCGGCGAGAAAGAAGGTCACGGCCGCGGTGCCGAAGACACCCAGCGTATTCTTCGTGACCGCCGCGTCGGCGTCTTCTAGCTTGTCCGGAACGAGGATCCACACGGCCATCAACGCGAATGATGCGACGACCGCCCAATTCAGGATGCTCGGCCTTAGCACGCTCGCGAGCCACGCCCCTAGCGCACCGGATGCCGCATGGTTGATCAGCGTCGCGGCAAGCACGCCAAGGACGATGGGAATGGGCTTGCGATACCGCGCAGCCAGCACAAGGGAAAGTAGTTGCGTTTTATCGCCAATTTCGGCGAGTCCGACGACACTGGTCGAGACGAGAAAGGCTTGCATCGGATTGTTGTACCCGGGCCGCGCTGTCGGAACGCGATGACGCGCATTCCGGCGACCCGGTTAGGTCGGAATGCGTGTCATCGGTCTTGCCAGGCGTTTAGCTGCGTACGCCATGGAGAGTCTTTCGACTCGCCAAGTATGTTGACGTGCGCCCTTGAACATCGCGTTCGAGGCGGCTACTCCCCAATGAGCAGGCGCGATTCTATCGCGCGGTCTATTACAAATGCAACCTTCCAGTTTGAAAGCTATTTGCGAAGCGGCTACCGCGGCGAACGATTGCCTCGCCCGACGAACACCTCGGCGGCCCTGGATTAACCGCCCATGGCGGCAGGCCGTCCGTCTGTAGAAAAATCCAGGCTAAATGGAATAAACCCGCAGGGACCCACGTTTGCTCATTGATTAATGAGAATCACTTTGATTTGCATTAACAGATTGAGCCCGCGGAATTGCGATGGGCGGGGCAGTCACAGCGACCGTCGCCTCCTGTGGAAACAGTAAGCAATCTGTCATGAGAAAACGGAACAGGGGATTCACAATGAGCGTAAAGGGGAGCCGGGAGCGGGTGTGCCTGACCCATGTATGCAGATACATCGGCGGTACGGTTTTTTATCTGGCGATACTGGCATCGGCAAAGACGGCGCTGGCGCAGCAGGACGCGCAACAGGCGCCGTCCTCGCAAGCCGAAATGGCGGGGACGACCCTGCCCCCGGTCCAGGTCGAAGGCAAAGCGCCATCGGACTACGGTCCGTTCGGTGGCAACGACAATGTCGACGATCCGAAACAGGTCGCCGGCGCCAGCAAGACCGGCACGAAGCTGCAAGACCTTCCTTCGAACATTCAGGTCATCCCGCGTGCCCTGCTGTCGGAACAGGGGGCGACGATGTTGCGGGAGAGCGTCAGCAACGCAAGCGGGATCAACGTGGGCGGCCAGGACAGCAAAGGCTATTACGATCACTTTCTGATTCGCGGCCTGAATGCGCAGATCTATGAGGACGGCTTCTCCGACGGTGATCTGCTCGGCGGAATCTCGCATTCGCTCAATGGCGTCGACCGGATCGAAATACTCGAAGGCCCCGGTTCCGCGCTGTTCGGTAGCGGCCCTCCGGGTGGCACCATCAACATCGTCCACTACACGCCGTCACCGGAACTTCATTACGGGGGAAGCCTTGAAGCAGGCTCATTCGGCACGGTCTCGAACAGCGACTACATCACGGGCCCAACCGGTATCGCAGGCCTGAGTTACCGGGTGGACGCAACGTTCTCGCGCTCCGACGGCTTTCGCGATCTGTACAGCCGCGACGACGAAATCAGGCCGCAATTCCAATGGCAACTGGGCGACCATACAATCAATTTCGCGCTCGATCTCCGGCAGACGCACGAAACGCCGGACTCCTATGGTCTGATCTATTTCCATGGAACACCCATCAGCGGTGTTTCCATCGACTCGAAGTACTCGACGCCGTTTGCGTTCGCGAATGAGAATTTCATCCGGCCGACCATCACGGATGCCTGGAGAGTCAACGACTTCCTGACGATCAATAACCGCTTCTCCTATCTGCACCGCACGCTAGACGTGCTGGGCAACGGCGACAGCACGAACACGAAGATCGTCGGGGATGAAGTCGTCGGGCGGCAGCTTCGCCAGCAAGATGACAATGACAACAGCTTCGACTAACAACTCGAGCCGGTCTGGCGATTCGCTACGGGAAGCATCGGACACACCCTGCTCACGGGTTTTGAATTCCAGCATCAAAGCATCGATACGAGCCGAAGCACGGCCGATCTTCCGAACATTCCCGATGCTTTCGCGCCGGTGCCTCCGGAGACGTCCCTGGCGGGCCTGACGTTCCTGTGCGATGCCAAGCACTCGTGCGACGACGATGATATGGCCGCGAACTACTACAGCCTCTACGCCACCGACCAGATCGACGTGACCGACAAGCTGAAGATCCGCGCGGGCGTCCGGCAGGACTGGTGGGATACCTCGCTCACACCGCTGATCTCGGTGCCGGGAGCTTTCAACTCCAACGGTCAACCTCTGCTTGCAGGCGTAAAGCAGACCCAGGACAACGCGCCCGTCAGCTGGAACTTCGGCGTGCTGTACAAGGCGCTGCCGTGGATGTCGCCATATTTCGGCGTATCGAAGAGCTATCTCGCGAACTTCAACTCTGAAAATGCCCAGGACGGCATCGGTGCACCGGAGTCGGCGCTGCAGTACGAAGCGGGCATCAAGTTTTCGTTTCTCGATGACCGCATTGTGCTGAACACGGCCGTTTTTGACGTATCGCGCGAGAACGTCGCTGCGGCGGTCACGCTCAACGGCGTGGAGTCGGTCGTGTTCGACAGTCAGAGGACGAAAGGCGCCGAGGCATCGTTCGACGCCGCAGTCACGGATCATCTGCATGTCCTCGCAAACGTGACCGCGCAGCACGCGGTGATCACCGACAATCCGCAAGGCATCACGTCAGTGGGAAACCATCCTCAAGGCGCTCCGGCCTACATGGCCAATATCTGGACAACTTATGATTTCTCGATCGCGGGAATGCCAGGGTTCCGCATTGGAGCGGGCGTGAATTACGTGGGCAAGAGCTATAGCGACATTACCAATGTCAATTCAATTCCGTCCTACGTGATTGCCAATGCCGCACTCGGCTATGAGGCGCGGAAGTGGGGCGTCGACGTTAACGTTCACAACATCACGGACCGGCGATATTTCGTGGCGGCCAACGCCGCTGGCGCATACGTGGGTCAACCGCTGAGCGCGTTTGTGAACCTGCACGGTAACTTCTGACAACCGTTCAGACGGTTGACATGAGCAGTTAGTGCGACCCGTTAAGGTATGGACCGAAGCGATCGCGCTAACTGCTCAGCGAATGCCGCCTGGACGCGCGTCTGGTTCGTGCAACCTGACGCTATCCTGCGGAAAGATTTCCATGATCCATTCAACGAACACCTTGACCGCTGCAGCCACGTTCCGGCCGTTTGGATAAACGATGGAAATGGGTACGGGTGAGCATCGTGCATGTGTGAGCACCTCTTTCAGACGGCCGGTCTTGAGGTAAGGCGAGGCCACCAGCTCCGATAGCTGGATAAGCCCCAGTCCTTCCAGAGCGCATTGCAGATAGGCTTCGGTTTCGTTGACAGCAAAGCGGCTTTGCATGGTCATGGTGAGCGTTTCACCGTCCACAGTGAAACGCCAATCGAGCGGCCTGCCTGTCGCGTTCGACAGATAATTGATCGCGCGGTGAGTGCTCAGTGCCATGACCGTATCGGGCTCTCCATGCTCTTTAAGATAGCGCGGCGACGCGCAGGTGATCCAGTTTAGTTGTCCCAGGAGACGCGCGACCAAAGTCGAATCGGTCAGTTCGCCGGTGCGGATGACGCAGTCTATCCCGTCGTAAATCAGGTCGGCTGGCCGGTCGCTCAGGCCGAGTATGAGTTCGATGTCCGGAAAACGTCGCTCGAATTCCCGTAGTGCGGGGAGCACGATCGCCCGTCCGAGCACGCCTGGCATATCGACCCGAACACGCCCGCGGGGCGACGTGGCGTCGGCCGCGAGGCCGTTTTCCGCTTGCGCGATGTCTGCCAGGATGGCACGGCAGGACGCATGATAGCGCTGGCCCGCGTCGGTCAGGCTGAGCGTTCGGGTGCTTCGCCGAAGCAGCACCGTACCCAGATGCCGCTCCAGATTTTTGACCGTCGTCGTGACGCTCGATCGCGGCATCGACAGCGTCTCTGCCGCCTTGCTGAAGCTGCGCGCCTCTACGACGCGCACGAAGATTGCCATCGCTTGAAGTTTGTCCATTGGCCGTGCCAGCTACCCCAGAGTGCCGGCAAGTCTCTGCTGGCGGTTTGCAAGGAGTCTTCATCTTACCTCCGCCGCTGGCGCTGCAAAGCCAGCGCCGTATGGTTCGGCCACTTGCCCGAAGTGTGAGATTCGACCTGAACGTGTTCTGAATTCCGCCACAGCGAACAATCCGGCACGCGTCCAACACTACACTCCAGAACGTCGCGTAGACGCTGATCGGCAGCACATAGCGGCTGGTGCGCCAACGAGCGTCGAGGGTGCCATTGCACGTTTTACACATTCAATCTGTCGTTTCGGAAGGATACCCAAATGCTGCAAAACGAATCTATTCTTGTTCTTGGCGCCGGCGAGCTTGGCATGGCTATGCTGCGCAGTCTTGTGCGTCGTGCCGCTGGAGTCTCCGGTCCTTCAATCGCGGTGCTGCTGCGGCCGTCGACTATCGATTCGGAGGATCCGCGCAAACAGAAGGACATTGACGAGCTGCGGGCGCTGGGCGTTGAACTCATTCCCGGTGACCTGTCCGCGCAGTCGGTCACTGATCTCGCGACGGTCTTCGGGCGTTTCGACACGCTCATTTCCTGCACAGGTTTCGTGGGCGGCAGCGGCGTGCAGCGCAAGCTCGCACGCGCTGCATTAGACGCCAGCGTCAAGCGGTATTTTCCGTGGCAATTCGGCGTCGACTATGACGTGATTGGCCGGGGTAGCGCGCAGGATCTGTTCGATGAGCAACTCGATGTACGCGATCTTCTAAGCTCGCAGGATCAGACCGAGTGGGTCATTGTCTCGACAGGCATGTTCACCAGTTTCCTGTTTGAACCGTCTTTCGGCGTAGTGGACCTGGCTCGGAACACCGTCAATGCACTGGGCAGCTGGGACAACGCCGTGACCGTGACAACGGCAGACGACATTGGCGCGCTCACCGCCGAGATCGTGTTCGCCGAGCCGCGTTTTGTGAACCAGGTCGTGCATGTGGCCGGCGACACGATTACTTATCGGCAACTGGCGGATACGGTCGATTCGATGTTGAATCGCAATGTCCGCCGCGTCGAGTGGAGCGTTCCTGAACTGGAGCGCGAGCTGGCGCAAGAGCCCGGCAATTCGATCAGGAAATACCGGGCTGTATTCGCCGCAGGAAAAGGTGTGGCGTGGGATAAAAGCCGGACTTTCAACGCGCAACGTGGCATCAGCGCCTGCGGAATAGAGGACTGGATGCGCCAGAACGTGTTGACGGGTGTGGACGCGTCGCTGCAGCGTGCGTAGACGCGCAGAATTCTGTCCTGACGGCGTTCCGTTACGTCGAAAGCGAGTTCAAGCTGTAACTGCCCGCAGCGGCCGCGTTGCGCCACCACCGCTCACCGTGGTGAGGCGCGGCCAGATCCAGCCGCTCGCCCATCCGCGGCGTCGCAAGCGGAATGCCGCGCGCCGTGGTGAGTCCCATCACGCGCTCGAACGGTTCCTGCCAGCTATGCATCGCCAGATCGAAGGTGCCGTTGTGAACCGGCATGAGCCAACGGCCGCGCAGATCGACGTGCGCCTGCACCGTTTCTTCCGGCTGCATGTGGACGTAGGGCCATTGCGCATCGTAGGCGCCCGTTTCGAGCAGCGTCACGTCGAATGGGCCAAAGCGCTCACCGATGGCCTTGAAGCCGTCAAAATAGCCCGTGTCGCCGCTGAAGAAAACCCGCAGATCGTCATCGACGATGACCCACGAGGCCCACAACGTACTGTTGCCGTCGAACAGGCTGCGCCCCGAGAAATGCTGGGCGGGTGTTGCCGTGAACGCCAGACCGTCGATCTCCGTACCCTGCCACCAGTCGAACTGGCGTACCTTCGACGCGTCGATACCCCACTCGATAAGCCGGTCGCCGACCCCGAGCGGCGTCAGAAAGATGTCCGTTTTGCTGGCGAGGGCAAGCACCGTCTCCTGGTCCAGGTGGTCATAGTGGTCGTGCGACAGAATCACGCCGCGCAGCGGCGGCAAGTCGGCGAGCGCAATGGGCGGCGCATGAAAGCGTTTGGGGCCGAAGCGCCGGAATGGCGACGCACGTTCGGCAAAAACCGGATCGGTGAGCCAGAATTGACCACGCAGTTTGAGCAGCATGGTCGAATGTCCAAGACGAAACAGGCTGCGCTCGGGCGCGGCATCTAGCTGGGCACGCGTCAATGTATCGACGGGCAGGGGGCTGGCCGGGGCCGTGCCGTCCGGCTTTTTGAAGAGCACATTCCACGCGATGCTCAAGGTCTTGCCGAATCCTTCGGCGGGACGCGGTTTGACGTTACGAAAGCGCTCGCTGTCATGCTGGGCCGATGAGCCAAACGATTCGCGCCCGCGTTGAGCCGCGGTGAAGCCCAAAATGCGGCGGATGGATTCGGTGAACGAGGTCATATGAGGCGTTCCGATGCACAAAGTAGACTGTTCAGTGTAGTTTATCCTGAAAAAAAGTAAACTGCATGGTGTAAAATTTAACCATGGATGCCAGTGATACCCGTCTCCGCCTGACCGATCGCAAACGCGCCGCCATCATTGGCGCGGCCATCGAAGAATTTCTCGCGGCCGGCTTCGACGCCACCAGCATGGACCGCGTCGCAGCCCGCGCGAGCGTCTCCAAGCGGACGGTCTACAACCATTTTCCAAGCAAGGAAGTGCTGTTCGCGGCGATTCTGCGGCAGTTGTGGGACTCGAGTGACGCGGGCGAGGCCCCCGCTTATTCCACGTCCCAGCCGCTGCGCGGGCAGTTGCTCGAGCTGCTGCTGAAGAAGCTGGGTCTTTTGAATGACGAGGCGTTCCTGTCACTCGCACGCGTGGCGATCGCAGCGGGCATTCATTCGCCGGAACGCGCTCGCGACATGGTGGCGCGCATGGGCGAGCGCGAAGAAGACCTGACCGTGTGGATCCGCGCGGCCGCTGCCGATGGCCGCCTCAAGACGGCGGACCCGGTGTTCGCCTCGTTGCAGTTGCAAGGTCTCGTGAAAGGCTTCGCTTTCTGGCCGCAGGTGACAATGGGGCAGCCGCCCCTCAGCAAGGCTGAGCAAAAACAGATCGCCGAATCTGCCGCCGATATGTTTCTGGCGCGCTACGCCTGACCGACACCCTCACAACGCGGCCGCGGCGAGCACCGAAGTCGGTTCAAGAAACGTCTCCGGACCGAACGGGCCATACTCGCGAACGATTTCCGATTTCCGATTTCCGATTTCCGATTTCCCGACGCCCGCACGTCCTCAAAGGGAAGGACGCGCGCGCTCGGCGCTCATAAGATTGCGCCCGGGCGCCTCCCCGCGTCAGCCTCGCTCACGCGCGTTCGTCGCTTTCAGACAAGAACTGCGAGACATGCGTGACGAAACGCTCCGGATACTGGTAAAGCGAGCCGTGGTTCGCATCCGGGTAAATGATCAACTGCGCGTTCGGGATGTTCTGCTGCAGGATCCACGAGTTGATCGAATAGATGATCACGTCGTTGTCCCCGTTGACCACGAGCGTCGGCTGCGTCAGCGCGTGCAGATAGCCGTACTGGTTTTCGCGCGGTGCGCCCCATTTTGCGAGCGCGGCAAGCTGAGCCGGTGCGACCGTCTCGTTGGCTTCGGGGTCGCGGTTCTCAGTGCGCAAACGGAACCGCCGCAGGAACTTGCGGCCCGCCGCCTGGCTAGACTCCGACGGCGAAAAGTGCACGCGAAGCCACAGGTGATCCGGCTCTGCGTAGCTGGCGCCAAATATCTCCTGCGCTTCGGGTGTGAGCGATTCCATGCTCTCGCCGCTGCGCGGGCCGGTGCCAACCAGGATCAGGCGGCGGACGAGTTTCGGTTCCGCTAACGCCAGGGTCTGGGCAATCAGGCCGCCCATGGAAAATCCCAATACGTCGACCTGAGTGAGGCCGAGTGCCTTGATGAACGCCGCGGCATTGGCAGCCATTTCTTCGATCGATTCCGGCACCTCGCCTGAAGTGCTGGAGATGCCGGCATTGTTGAACAGGATGACCTCGCGGTCCCGTGCAATACCGTCGGTG
>JBEKNG010000115.1:0-10984 GCA_049523075.1 Paraburkholderia sp. | reverse complement strand
GGTAGTTCATGGGCGGGTACTTGCGGCGCCCGTCGCGGAAGTTCTGGAGCTGGTTGAACAGATAGTCAGCCGGTTTGCCCGCGAGGCGTGGGAAGTAGTCGTTGTCCGTCCCCTGACCGTGCGTGCCATGGCAGGCCGCGCAGGCCTGCACGCGCGCTTCCATCGTGTCCGGAGTTTTGGGTTGAGTCTGCGCTTTCGCAGTGCTAAAGACGCCTGCGGCCGAAACCAGCAGCAGGGCAAGCAGCGGGCGGAAAATGCGTCTAGAAGACACGCGTAACTCCATCAAATTCGGGGACCCGACCAAACTTCGAGCGGCTCGGTTTGAGGGCAACTGACGCTGCGGCGACGCAGCATTCTATCATCGCCTGGTGATGGTGACTATTTGTCGCAGGCTGCATAATTCCCCTCGTAAACGCCGATTTGACAGATTGGCACAGTGTGTATTGGCCATCTCCCGCATGCGTTTTGGGTCGGTCTTGAATGGTGCTGAAGTACAACTAAGTTGAACCCACACGCACCCGGACCATCGAAGCGTACACTCCCGGGGCGCCGGTGTCTTGCTGCGCTGCGCGCAACCCTCCTCCCTGTTTTTCGACGAGCAATCCGCCTTTCATGAAGTTATCCAATTTCTCATCCTCAGCGCTGCAGCCACTCGCTGCCGGACGCTATACCTTCAAGTGGACCGCGGTCCATCGTACCCAGAGCACTTACGCGTTCACTGTCAAATGAGAGTCGATGGATTGTGGATCGGGCAGGTCGCTATGGCCGCGCTCATGAATGTCGCGTTTGCGTTTGCCGTCGGTTCGGCGCTGCTTGGCGCGTGGCTCGCGAAAGATGCCCAGGCCAAGGTCGCGCCGGCGCGTCCCGCGTGGTTGCGTGCACAACGCTCGATGCTGACGGCGACCGTCGTGCTGGTGCTCGCCGATCTCGGCTGGCTGCTGTATCAGGCCGCGGCGATGAGCGGCAGTGCGCTACCGCAGGCGTTCGGCGTCATCCCTACCGTGTTGTCTCAGACGCACGTTGGCTATGCGTGGAGCGTCGCCTTTGCCGGTGCGGTGGTGTTGCTGCTGACCGCGATGTCCTCGCACGCCAGCACCTTGCGTAATGCGCTGCTGTGGCTGGCGGTGATCGCGATCGGCGCAGGTAAGGCGTCGCTCGGGCATGCGGCCGATGCCGGCCCGGCGTCCGCGGCGATCGGCGTGCACACCCTGCATGTGCTTGCCACCACCGTGTGGGGCGGCCTTGTGGTTGCGGCCGGCCTGACGGTGCTGCCGGCGCTGGGCACGTCGACCGCGCGCGGCATCCTGATCCGTACGGCCATGCAGGTCTCGAACGTGTCGCTGGTCGCAGTGGTGTTCGTGCTGCTGACGGGGATCTTCAACACTGTGCGGGGATCGGGCGGGTCGATTGAGGCCATCGAGATCAGCACGTGGGGACATGTCCTGATCCTCAAGCTTGCGTTGGTCGCACTGGCGCTGGTGTTCGGCGGGCTGAACCGCTTCTCCGCGCTGCCTCGCTTGCGCCGTACCGCGTCGACGATGGACGCGCACACCTTCACCAACGTGCTCTACCTCGAGGCGCTGGCGATGATCGGCGTGTTCATTGCGGCCGCCGTACTGTCGCACAGCGTGCCGGCGTTCGTCGCGGTCGGCTGAGCGAGCGGGCGGCGTCCGCTTTTGGCACCCGCTCCAGCATCGTTTCAGGAAACATTACCTGACGTAGTTCGCCGTCGTTGTCGAACCATTGGCAGATCAGCCACGTGCCGGGTGCGAACACTACCGGGCCGACCCATGTGGCCGTTATCGGACGGCCACCCGATTTAAGCGTCAGCACATCGCCGCCGCGGTACATGGTTCGTTTTGCCAGAAACATCATTTTCATCCGTTCACTCACGCACTCACTTGGTTTACCTGGCTGACCTGATCGGTGCAGGCGCCCGGTTCGGCCGCCCAGTCCTGTTCAGGCCGCCAGATACACGCGGCTTATTCGAACCCCAGCTTGTGACCGAGGATCGGCGCGCAGTACAGCGCGATCGCGCAACCGGTCGCCTTGCCTTCGAGTTCGGCGCTCGCGGCGTGTGCGCCGTAGAGCTGGGTCAGCAGGTTGAACAGCTGCGGCGCGCAATAGATCACGGCGGCGGCGAGGAAACACTTTTCTACCGTCGAGATGCGCCAGCCGCGTTGAAACGCCAGCACCGCACCGATCACGCGCAGTACGCCGAACACCACGAGCGCGCTGACGGCCGCTTGTTCGCGGATCAGGTAGTCAGGAAGAAATTCGCCCATGATTGCCTCTCGCATAATCTTTGGTATGCGTTGTAGCAAGGAATGAGCCAAGTGTGTGGCGAGTGCCCGAGTGTCGGCCTGAAGGCCTTGTGCGGTAAGGCTTCAGGCGTGGCGAGAGGGATGGTGAAGGGTGCCCGGACGGCGGTTTTTCAGACGGATTCCGCCCGGGATGTTACGTAATTGAGACACCGTCGCCGCGCGGGCACCTAATGTCCCCGGACAGACCCCGGCCGCTTAGCGGATCCGTTCGATCCGGCCGACCACAAACAAGTAGGACAACGCGCCCACCAAGCCGACTGCGCTCATGAATACGAGGGCTGGCGCGAAATCGTTACCCTTGACGAGCAGGCCAATCACGATCGGCACGCAGATCGACGACAGGTTGCCCATCAGATTGAACATGCCACTGGTGAGTCCGAGTAGTTCTTTTTTCGCCATTGATGAAACAAGCACCCAGGTGATCGACGAAAAACCGCTGCCGAAGAACGCGATCGCCATGAACAGGATCACCATCGACGGACTGTCGACGAAGTTCGCGCCGACGATGGCCGTGGACAGCAACAGCCCCGTGACGATCGGCACCTTGCGCGCGACCGTGGCTGAGACGCCGCGGCGGATCAACGCGTCGGAGATCAGCCCCGAGGCCAGAATGCCCACGAAGGCGGCGAGAAACGGCACGGCAGCCATGAAGCCCGCCTTCAGGAAATCCATGTGGCGGTATTTGACGAGGTAGGTGGGAAACCACGTCAGGAAGAACCACAGGGTTGAGGTCACGGCGATCTGGCCGATGTAGATGCCCCAGAGCTTGCGGTTGCCGAGCACGGCGCGCCAGTCGGCGGCGTCGTAGCGCGCACGGGGCGCGCGGGCGCTGCCAAGTTCGACGAGGCCGCCGCCGCGGCGGATCGTGTCGAGTTCCGCCTGGTTGATTCCGGCGGCCTCGGGTGGTTCACGATACAGCGCGTACCAGACCAGCGCCCATACCACGCCGATGAGCCCCGTGAGGATGAACACGCCGTGCCAGCCGAAGTGTTGCTGGGTGAGAACGAGCGCAGGCGTCAGGAAAGCGAGGCCGACGTATTGGCCCGACGTATAGACCGCAATGGCGCGGGCCCGCTCGCTGTCGGGAAACCAGGTGGTGACGATACGGTTGAGCGTCGGATAGGCCGGCGCTTCGAGCACGCCGAGCAGCACGCGCAAGGACAGCAGCAGCACGAACGCGCTGGCGAAACCCTGCAGGATGGTGGCGAGTGACCAGAGCCCGATGATCAGCGCCATCATAAGCCGGGGCCGTGCACGGTCCACCAGCATGCCGCCCGGAATCTGCAGCAAGGCGTATGACCAGCCGAAGGCCGAGAATACCAGGCCCATGTGCGCCGGATCAAGTTGCAGGTCCTGCGCGATGGCGGTGGCCGCAATCGACAGGTTGCTGCGGTCCAGATAGGTGATGACGACGGTGATGAACAGCATGGCCAGCAGACGGTGGCGCTTGCCGGTCGTTGTTTGCGATTCGAGTGTGGTTGTCTCCACTCAATACTCCTTCTTTTTATTTGCTTGCGTTATGACTTGCATGGACCTGCATGCACTTGCATGAGAGGCCTTGAGTGACGCAAAAACGCCGCCCGCAGGCGGCGTTTCATCACAGACTTACCACTCGGCGACGCTGCCGTCCGTATGGCGCCACACCGGATTGCGCCAGCGATGACCGACCTTGGCCATTTCGCGGACCTTCTCTTCGTTAACCTCAATGCCGAGCCCCGGGCCTTGCGGGATCGACACGAAGCCGTCTTCGTATTTGAAGACCTCGGGGTTCTTGATGTAGTCGAGCAGATCGTTGCCCTGGTTGTAGTGGATGCCCAGGCTCTGCTCCTGGATGAACGCGTTGTAGCTGACCGCGTCGATCTGCAGGCAGGTTGCCAAAGCGATTGGTCCAAGCGGGCAGTGCAACGCCAACGCCACGTCATAGGCTTCCGCCATCGACGCGATCTTGCGGCACTCGGTTATGCCGCCCGCGTGCGAGGCGTCCGGCTGGATGATGTCGACGTAGCCGCCCGCGAGGATGTGCTTGAAGTCCCAGCGCGAGTAGAGCCGCTCGCCCAGGGCGATCGGCGTATTGGTCTGATTGACGATGTCGCGCAGCGCCTCGGCGTTCTCCGACAGCACGGGCTCTTCGATGAAGAGCAGCTTGTACGGGTCGAGTTCCTTGGCGAGCACCTTGGCCATCGGCTTGTGCACGCGGCCGTGGAAGTCCACGCCGATGCCGATGTTCGGCCCCACCGCCTCACGCACGGCCGCCACGTTGTCGATGACGCCCTGCACCTTGTCGAAGGTATCGATGATCTGCAACTCTTCCGAGCCGTTCATCTTCACCGCCTTGAAGCCGCGCTCGACCACGGCGCGCGCGTTGTTGGCGACGTCGCTTGGACGGTCGCCGCCGATCCACGAGTACACCTTGATCCTGTCGCGCACCTGGCCGCCCAGCAGCGCATGCACGGGGACGCCGTGGTGCTTGCCCTTGATGTCCCACAGCGCCTGGTCGACGCCGGCAATCGCGCTCATCGTGATCGGGCCGCCTCGGTAGAATCCGGCGCGGTACATCACCTGCCAATGGTCTTCGATCAGCAGCGGATCCTTGCCGATCAGATAGTCTGACAGCTCTTCGACCGCCGCCGCGACGGTATGCGCGCGGCCTTCGATGACCGGCTCGCCCCAACCGACGATGCCCGCGTCGGTTTCGATCTTGAGGAAGCACCAGCGCGGCGGAACGATGAAGGTTTCGAGCTTGGTGATTTTCATGGTGCGTGTCTCCTTGAGCCTGCGAGGCCAATCCTTGAGTGGCGGATGCCGGTGGACGCGGACGCGACCACCGGTGCGATATCTGAGGAGTCACATGCTACAACACAATCGCCTTTTAATACTATTAATAGTACTATTGGACGGCACATCTAGCGTCCGCTCGCGGTAGGTGTTGTGCCCGGGATGCCGGATAATCGCGGTCGTTTCGACAATGAAGAGCGCCGGAAGACGGCGGGGAGAGCACTTATTCAGCACGATCTGCACGGGCGCGTTGCCCATCTGCTGGCCACAGCCATTCTGCGCGGCGACTACGCGCCCGAGACCATCTTGCCGCGCGAAGCCGAACTGATGGAGACGTTCGGCGTCAGCCGCACGGTGCTTAGGGAGGCGCTGCGCACCCTGACATCCAAAGGGCTGATCGAATCGCGTCCGCGGGTCGGCACGCGCGTGCGGCCGCGCGAGGCGTGGAACCTGCTCGATGTGGACGTGCTCGACTGGTATTCGCGCGTGGCCGAGCCGATGGCGTTCGCGCTCAAGTTGCAGGAAATGCGCGAGATGATCGAGCCGTACGCGGCGGGGCTGGCGGCGGCCTCCCATACCGCGCAGACGTTCGCTGAGCTCGACGCGGCGCATGCGGCGATGGTGACCGCGCGCAATGTCGAGGAGTGGGTCAGGGCCGATCTGCGTTTTCATCTGAGCGTGCTGACGGCGTGCAGCAACGAACTGCTGATCCCCCTGGGCACGCTGATCGAGCGGACGCTCGAGGCCCAGTTGCGCGTGAACGCGAAACGTGCGGAGGTCTACAACGCGTCGCTCGGCGAGCATACGGCGGTGTTCGAAGCGATCCGCGTACGCGACGCGACAGGTGCGCAGCAGGCGATGGCGGGCTTGCTCGGGGTGACGCGACGACGGATCGAAGGCTGAAGGTGCAGCGCGCCACCGCTTGCCCGCTAGTCCATCGCCGCGTGTGCGACCGACGCGTCAGGCGCCTTTCGTGCCGGACGAATCAACAGCAGGAACGGAGCGGGCCTGCTAAGCCCAGAGTTTCCGGGGAATCGGCAGCCACCGCGAAGCCGGCGGTGCCGGCACGTGCGTGCCAGGTCGAGGGCCTGCGAGGCGCTTCATCAGTAACGAATCGATGACGGACTCGAGCGTATCGAACTCGACCGGCTTGCTAATAAACACATTCCATAGCGTCGACTTTTGCGCGGGCGGAGTCTGGCCCGACGCCATCACAACGGGAATCTGCGCGAGCGCCGGATAGCATTTCAGGCGCTGGCACAACTCCACCCCGTCCGTGCCCGGCATGTTCCAGTCTGTGACGATCAAATCGGGGAGCCATCGGCTCGCTTTCGCCAATGCCGCGTTGCCGTCTTCCGCGACGATCACATGGTGGCCGCGTTCCTCCAGGACGAGCTTGAATAGCCAGAGCGAATCGACCTCATCATCGACGAGCAGGATGGTAGACATAGTTGCGACCTCGGGTGCCTACCCGCTTTTCCGCAACAACCATGCCTCCAGGCGGCGTACGAGGTCGCCACCCGCTGGCCGTCAGTCAGTCTCCGCGATAAGGCGTGCCAACTGATCTGCCGAAACCGGTTTGGTCACGTGCGCGTCGAAGCCGGCCTCCGTGGCCGCCTGCTTGTCGGCCTCGCCAGCGTAGCCGGTGAGCGCGATCAGTCTGGTGTTCGCGAGAGCCGCATTGTTCCGCAGTATCCGCGCGAGTTGCATGCCGCTCATATCCGGCATGGAGACGTCGATCAAGGCCAAATCAGGGATAAAGTTTTCAACCATGGCCAATGCATCCGCGCCGCTGCACGCGGTGCGGACCGCGTGCCCGTCCATCTCCAGCAACATGGAGAGGGCGTCGATGGCGTCGGCCTGGTCGTCGACGAGAAGGATTTTTTTCGTTTGCGTCATTCCGTAGGTGTAATGGGGTTGGGTGAGTGCGGCTAGCGCCAAAGGTTTTGCATCAGCGCGAGTAACGCGACCGGCGGCGTGCCTTTGCGGCAGTAACCGTCGAAGTTGTGCCGCGCGGTCCCTGTTTCGCGGACGCGGTCGTCGTCGAGCGATGTAAAGGCCACGATCCCAAGATTCGTCGTGGGTAAATAGGTGCGCAATGCCTGCGCGGTTTCAAAGCCGTCGCGCTCCGGCATCATGATGTCGAGCACGACCACATCCGGAACCCAGTCCCGGACACAACGCAACGCTTCGCCGCAGCCGATGGCGGTGCGTGTTTCAACGCCTTCGTAAGAAAGATAGGTGGCGAGCGCTTCGGCAGCTTCAGCGTTGTCGTCGACCACCAGCACTCGCGGATGTGCGTTCAGCACGCGAATCTTGCGAGCACTCCAGGTTTGACAGAGGGACGGGGCTTGGGGCAATTTCTCGAACGCCTTTTAATACGGTGTTCTTGCGAGCAGCAAGGCCCATGCCACCACGGCGCGGCGAAGCATAAGCACTTCAGTGAGGCTGGATGCCTTGCTACTTCCGCGCGGGGCATCGCATAGCCTACCCAGTCTGTTCACAGGGCATCTTGAGCGCTTAAATTGGCGATCGGTCATCTTTGCAGAGTCGCTCGATCGTAGTCAGAAAAATTTTCATTGGCGCGGGCTTTTGCAAACAGGCATTCCACGTTTGCACCTCTTCGGCACACGGCGGCGCGGCCGAGTGGACGACGACGGGCACATGGGCGAGGTCAGGATGCGCCTTTAATTGACGGCATAATTCGGCGCCGCCCATCAAGGGCATCATCCAGTCCGTGATCACGAGATCCGGGACGCTTTCCCTTAGGCGCTCGAGCGCTTCGAAACCGTTGCGTGCACAACATACCGTATAGCCTTCGTCGAGCAGAATGGCCTTCCAGGCCGCGAGGATTTCCGGGTCGTCATCCACAAGCAAAATCGAGTGCATTTGCAATGGCCAGTTCGTGAGCGAGTTTGAGCGGTTAGGGGTATGCAAAAGCCGTTCCATTGCGAGCGGTTGGGCCCATAATGACTTTGCTTTCGTTGGCCGCGGGGTTTGCGGATTCCGTCCGGGCCCACGCTGAAAAGGGTTGCACGAGGACGGCGGTATGCCGGATTGCCAGGCGGACACTGGCCGGATGAGTGGCGTCGGCACGGCGCGCGCTGCGTTCGATATGGTAGATGTCGATTCCTGTTGTAGAAACGTTACTCACCGAGTGGCTGTTATGACCGACACAACCAAGGGGCCCCTGCGCCAGTTCGCTGATTTTCTCCGCAGCGAGCGGGTTCGCTTGACCCAGCAATGGATGAAACAGGTCTTCGGTGACGAAGACCTGATCGAGGCCGACAAACTGACCTACGAACAGCTTGCAGATCATGTCCCGGAGATTCTCGACGGGCTCTGTGTGGCGCTCGACGCGGAGGATCTCGAGAAGGTGGAGCCGGCAATCGAGCGCGACGCTCGAATGCACGGCCTCGTGCGCTGGCGCCAGGGATACCGGATCGAGGAACTGGTGCGCGAACTCGATTTGTTTCATCAGACATTGACCGATGCCCTCGACGGATTTACCGATAAGCAGAGCGGCTTTACGCGCCGCCACGAGAAACGGGCCCGGCGTCTGATTGCCGAGGCGCTGAGTTTCGTGACCTTGACGTCGGTACGCGAGGTGGTGAGCGAGCGCGACCGGAAAATCGACGAATACACCGGCAAGCTCGAGCGCGCGAATCACGAATTGAAGTTGAATCAACGCCTCGTCAGCGATCTTCACGAATCGCGGATGCAGATCACCCGCAGCGTGGTACACGACCTGCGCAATTTCCTGAATGCGTTCTCGGTGGCCTTGGCGCTGATCGCGCGTGCACCGGCAAAGGCGGAAACCGCGTTGACGCTCGCCAATCGCCAGGCGGCGGATATGAAGCAACTGGTCGATCAGATGGTGGAGTATTCAGTCGTGCTGGGCGATAGCAATCCGCTTGCGGCGGAGCCGTTTGACCCAAGGGCGTTGTTCGATGAAATGGTCACTTCGTGCAGACCGGCCATCGAAGCGAAGGGTTTGCGTCTGAAAACGGCTTTTGACGCTAGCCTGGTGTCTGTGACTTCGAATCGTCTCAAGGTGAAGCAGGTTGCGCTTAACCTGTTGTCGAATGCGACCAAGTACACAGCCACTGGCGAAATCGAACTGGCCATGGGCGGCGCGGGAGAAGGTCACTGGTCTATCCGCGTCTCCGATACGGGCATCGGGATTGCGCCTTCAGATGCCGACCGCGTGTTCGATGAGTTCGAACGCGCCGCCGGTGACGATATACCGGGAACTGGACTTGGCCTCGCGATCGTCAAGGAGCTTTGTCGGGTACTGCATGGGCAAGTCCACTTTGAGTCGCGGGAAGGCAGTGGGACGACGTTTGAGATCCGCTTTCCGCTCGAGCTTGCGGCGGTGGGATAGGACTGTTTCGTTGATGCTTGTCGCATCTGCCTGCACGGTCAGCGATTTTTTTATTGACAAGCCATAGCGTGCAATAGAAACTTCATGACATGAAAACGCCTGCCCTTATCGCCATCGCGATTAATCACCGAATGATCGTACGTTGGGACGAATCATCGGGGGCGTGTGTGCGTTAGAAATTCGCAGTAGCGCAAATCACAAGGCCTCGCCGGAAACGGATGAGGCCTTTTTCTTTTGGTGGCTTCTCCGTCTGCCGGCTTAATCGACGGAGATGACCATGCACGACGCTAGCCAGAAGTCCGGTTGTTCGTTCTTACCTCATGACCAGTCCGCAGGCGAAAAGTATTCGTCGAAGATGGAGATTCACCTAAGCCTGGTGTCGCAGCAGACCGTGTCGTGGCGCATGGTTGCCGACTGCGAAGTCCGCGCTCATGGTGAGCGTGTGTGGTTGACACGCATGTTTTCGCCATACGACTACTGGCTGCACGCTGGGGATGTGATCCGGGTCGCGCGCGGCGAGCGCATATCTGGTTGTCTGCTGACGGCGAGTGTCCGGCAGAAGTGACTTTAACGAGCGACTACGTCGAGCGACGACGAATGTTTGATCGATGGCCTTTGCGCTGGCTGGAACGCGCTTTCGATATTTTGTCGCCGGTGGCTCGGTAGGGATCTATAGACGCTTGCTGGTTGGACTGATTACAACATGGTGTATAGGAGTGCGAAATGGATTCAGGTATGCAGAAGCAGTTATTGAGTGGGGATGCATCAGGGTGGAGAGGGTTTGTTTCGGGAGCGGCGCTGCAATGGGTGGTTGGCATCGCGAACATGCTATTGATACTCGGGTTGTTCGTAACGGCTGTCGCAAAGGCGCCGTCGAGCGTGAGGTCGAATAACATGCGCTGCCTGCAGCAGGTTGCGAACGAGGAGCATGCGAGCCTGGAGGCGTTCTTTCAGAACCCGACGGAGCAGGATGCGCTGGTTCAGGCGATGAATGTTTGTTCACGGTGAGTTTCTTTATGCAAGCGTGATTGTTGTTCCGGGGGTTTCACCGCGGCAAGCCCGTGCGTTCACTGTTGGGCGGGTGCCATCGAGTCGTAAGGCTGAACCAGTTCCGAGCACGTGAACTCGCCGGTTGCCGAACCCGTTTTTGCGTCCGGGGCGCGATGGGCCTCATTACACGCGAACACGCTTGCCTCCTTTTGCAGGTAGTAGACGGTCGTCAGCAGGCCGGGGCTGCCTGGAGAGGAGGCATGATCCACTGCGGCAAGTTTGTAACCGCTTTGGATCAAGGTCGCGAACGTGGTCGACGCATCTTTCCATTGCAGGTCCGGCGCCGCGTGAGCTGACAGGGTGGCGAGGGAGAGGAGGGCAGAGACTGCGATGTTCTTCATCTGTGGTTTTTACTCGGAATCTATGTTCCTTGTCGACACATGGAGCGGGCCGAAGGTTCACTTTGCCGGGCCGTCGCTCGCCCTTGGTCCGTGTGTAGCGTCGATTTGTG
>JBEKNG010000114.1:0-10990 GCA_049523075.1 Paraburkholderia sp. | reverse complement strand
ACCGTCGTAATTGCAGGTAATCGTACCCGCGCCGATGTTCACGCGCGCACCGATATCCGCATCGCCGATGTAGGTCAGGTGATTGGCCTTCGAGCCGTGGCCCAGCACCGCATTCTTCACTTCGACAAAATTGCCGACATGCGACTCGTCGTGCAGCGACGCGCCGGGACGCAGCCGTGCATAGGGTCCGAGCACGACGTTCGCGCCGACTTCAGCACCTTCAATATGGGTGAAGGCGTCGACCCGCGTGCCCGCGCCGAGCGTCGCATTGCGGATCACGCAGTTCGGCCCGATCGTCACGTTGTCCGCCAGCGTCACGCGCCCTTCGAACACGCAGTTCACGTCGATCGACACATCACGGCCGCATTCGAGCGTGCCGCGCACATCGATACGCGCCGGGTCAGCCAGCGTCACGCCCGCCACCAGCAACGCTTCGGCGACGTTGTGCTGGTGGATCCGTTCAAGCTCGGCCAACTGCTGCTTGCTGTTGACGCCGAGCGTCTCCCACTCTTCGTCTGGCTGTGCGGTGACGACTTCGAAACCGGCTTCGATCGCGCGCTCGACCACGTCGGTCAGATAGAACTCGCCCTGCGCGTTGTCGTTCTTCAGCGAGGCGAGCCACATGCCGAGTTGCGCAGTCGGCGTCACGACGATGCCGGTGTTGATCTCGGCAATCCGCAACTGTTCAGCCGTCGCGTCCTTCTGCTCGACGATACGCACCACGCAGCCAGTCTGGTCGCGCACGATGCGCCCGTACCCCGACGGATCGTCGAGCGTCACGGTAAGCACGCCGTAGCAGCCTTCAGCGGCACTGTCGACCAGCCGCTTAAGCGTGCTAGCCCGGGTAAGCGGCACGTCGCCGTACAGCACCAGCGTCGACACAGTGGGATCGAGCAGCGGCAACGCCTGCTGCACCGCGTGTCCCGTGCCGAGTTGCTGCTCCTGCACGGCAAACAGCACATCGGGCGCTGCCACCGCCGTGCGCACGGCTTCGCCGCCATGGCCCACCACCACCACGAGGCGGGTGGGCTTGAGCGTACGGGCAGTGTCGATGACGTGGGACAGGAGCGGCCGACCGGCCAGGGGATGCAGCACCTTGGGCAGCGCAGAGCGCATGCGCTTGCCGGTGCCTGCCGCCAAAATCACAATGTTCATGGCGTCGGCGAGGGGAGGAGTTTGGAGCCGCTAATTCTAACATGCGGCTCATGGCCGCGACTCAGCCGTCAAGGCGCACGCCGGCGGTGCGCAAGCCCGGAAGCGCGGAGCTCCCGGGCTTATCGAAGAAGCTGAAGAAGCCGCGTCACTTCAGAGATCGTCAAACTGGACGATCGAAATCGGCTTCGAGCCATTGAGCGTCAAGCCCTCGCCGGTATCGGTCGAGCACGGCTCTTCGTCGAAGGCGATATCGCCCTGCGGGTCGGCCTCGCCCGTCGCGCGCAGATCGCCGAATGGGAACAGCTTGTGATCCATCAGATGCGACGGAACGATGTTCGACAGCGCGTTGAACATGTTCTCGACACGGCCTGGGAAGCGTTTGTCCCAATCGCGGATCAGCGCCTTCATTTCCGCGCGCTTCAGGTTGGGCTGGCTGCCGCACAGGTTGCACGGAATGATCGGAAATTCACGCAACTCCGCATACCTCTCCAGATCCGTCTCCTTCACGTAGGCGAGCGGCCGGATCACGATGTTCTTGCCGTCATCCGATTGCAGCTTCGGCGGCATGCCCTTCAGCTTGCCGCCGTAGAACAGGTTCAGGAGCAGCGTCTGCAGGATATCGTCACGATGGTGGCCCAGCGCGATCTTGGTTGCGCCCAGTTCGCCCGCCACGCGGTACAGGATGCCGCGACGCAACCGCGAACACAGCGAGCAGGTGGTCTTGCCTTCCGGCACCAGCCGCTTGACGATGCTGTAAGTGTCCTGGTTCTCGATGTGGAACGGGATGTCCAGCTGCTTCAGGTATTCCGGCAGCACATGCTCCGGAAAGCCCGGCTGCTTCTGGTCGAGGTTCACCGCAACGATGTCGAAGTTAATCGGCGCACGTTCGCGCAGGCGCATCAGCACGTCGAGCATGGCATAGCTGTCCTTCCCGCCCGACAGGCACACCATCACCTTGTCGCCTTCCTCGATCATATTGAAGTCGCCAATCGCCTGACCGACGAGGCGCGCGAGCCGCTTGAAGAGCTTGTTGTTCTCGTACGCCTCTTTCTGCTCGCGGCGCGTGAGCGCCGGCTTGGCGGGGCGTTCAGCGGTCGCTGCTTCAGCTGCCGCGGCCTGCGGCGTCCCGGCGCTCAGAATCTCAGGAGCGTTCATGACTTAATCCTCTTTGATACGGAAGACTTCGACGCCGACCGCATCGCAGTCCGGATACACATCCGGCTTTTCCGTTGACACGCGAGCCGCGCGCACCTGCGGATGGGCGAGCAATGCGGTCAAGAGGTCATCGCACAGCGTTTCCTGCAAGTGGATGTGACCCCGCTCGACGCGGCGCGCGATGGTGGCGCGCATGAAGTCGTAGTCGACGACCTCGCGCAGCTTGTCTTCGACAGGGGTCGACAGCGCGAGCGGCACGTACAGTTCGACGTTGATTACGACGCGCTGCTCGCCGCGCTTTTCGAAGTCGTGCACGCCGATATTGATGTGCACTTCGTAGTTGCGCAGAAAAAGCCGGCGGCAATCGGCTAGCCGGGGGTGCGAAAGAGCGGCAAACATGGTCGTTCCAGTCTAAAAAGGCGTGCGGGGCACGCAAGGGGGCGCTTCAATGCGCAACGGCCCTGCAAGGCCGCGCGCGTTCAGGCGCCCGTCAAAAACATCACGTCGCGCGGTGACGGCACAAGGTGCTGACCACCGTCGACGACCAGCGTCGTCCCGGTCACGCCGCCCGCCTCGGCCAGATACAGCGCGGCGGCGACGATATCCTCGGGCCGCGACGCACGGCCGAGCGGGGTGACGCGATGAGCCTCGGCAAAGCCTTCCGGCGTCTGATCGCCCGACTGCAGCGTCAGACCGGGCGCGAGGCCCACCACGCGTAGCTTCGGCGCCAGCGCCTGGGCGAGCGCGACGGTGGCTGTCTGCAACGCCGCCTTGGACAGCGTATAGGACAGGTAATCCGGGTTCATGTTGTACAGCTTCTGGTCCAGCACGTTGATGACGACGGCGCGCTGCGTTTCGTCGCTGCGCGCGGCTTCCGGCGTGGCCTCGTACAGCATACGCGCCAGCACGAGCGGCGCGCCGAGATTAACGGCGGTATGGTGCAGCAGATACTCATAACTGATGTTCTCGGCGGTATCTTCGTCGAACTGGGAGGCATTGTTGACGATACACACCGGTCGGCCAAGCGCCGCCGTACAGTCGGGCACGAGCCGGGCGACCTCGGCCTCGACGGCCAGATCCGCCTGCAGCGCAACCGCCCGGCGGCCGAGCGCGGCGATTTCGGCGACCACGTCGTCCGCTTCCGCCTTCGATTTTCCGTAATGGACGGCGACGTCCCAGCCCCGGTTGGCAAAGCCAAGCGCGAGGGCGCGGCCGATCCGCCGGGCGGCGCCCGTAATCAGCACAACCCGCGCGACGGCGGTCGGATGGGTGTGGACTGCGAAAGTGTCGGAGGGGACGGTCATTTACAATACGCGGATGAATCCGAAAGCTCACCAACCCGATAGTTTACCTGCTCCCGGCCCGAGCGCGCTTGCGCAGTCGGAAGCGCTGTCCGCGCAGATCCGCGCGGAGATCGCGGAAGGCGGCGGCTGGCTGCCGTTCGACCGCTATATGGAGCGCGCCTTATACGCGCCGGGATTGGGTTATTACGGCGGTGGATCGGTGAAATTTGGCCGCCGGCCCGAGGATGGCAGCGACTTCGTTACGGCGCCCGAACTCTCGCCACTATTCGCAGCGACGCTGGCCCGACCGGTCGCGCAGGCGCTGGCGGCGAGCGGCACGCGCCACTTGATGGAATTCGGCGCGGGCACGGGCAAGCTTGCGGCGGGCCTGCCGAAGGCGCTGAATACACTGGGCGTGCAGTTCAACGCGTATTCGATCGTCGATCTGTCGGGCGAGTTGCGTGAACGCCAACGTGCGACGATCGAAGCCGAGGCGCCGGCGCTGGCCGCGCGGGTGCGCTGGCTGGATGCGCTGCCGCAGCAGTTCGAAGGGGTGGTGATCGGCAACGAGGTGCTGGACGCGATGCCGGTGCGGCTCTTCGCCCATACCGGTGGTGTTTGGCACGAGCGCGGCGTGACATTGCGCGAGGGCGAGTTCGACTTTGAAGACCGGCCGGTGAGGGCACCGCAGGATGTGGAATTTCTGACGGATATCGAAGTGGACCGTGAGTACGTCACGGAGACGCACGACGCAGCGCGGGCCTTTACGCGGACGATCTGCACGATGCTGACGCGAGGCGCGGCGTTGCTGATCGACTATGGTTTTCCGCGCCACGAGTACTACCACGCGCAACGTGCGCAGGGGACGTTGATGTGCCATTACCGGCACCGTGCGCATGGCGATCCGTTTGTATATCCAGGTTTGCAGGACATTACGGCGCACGTGGAGTTTACGGGCATTGCCGAGGCGGGTGTCGAGACGGGGGCGGATTTGCTGGGGTATACGTCGCAGGCGCGGTTTCTGTTGAATGCGGGGATTACCGAGGTGTTGGGGGAGATCGATCCGACGGATACGGCGCGGTTTTTGCCGGCGGCCAATTCCGTGCAGAAGTTACTGTCCGAGGCGGAGATGGGTGAGTTGTTCAAGGTGATTGCGTTTTCGCGGGGCATTGAAGAGACACTCGACGCGTTTGCGAGTGGGGATAGGACGTATAGCCTTTGAACACGTTCGTGTTGTTTGCACTTCCGTTGGGGTTCACTTCCGTTTAGGGGCTCGCGATGATTCGCTGGTTATTGACTACGTTTATCGCCGTGGCCATTTTGTCGTCGTGCTGGCCGTGGCTTCGGAAAGTTGGGATTGGGCGGATGCCCGGGGATGTGACTCTTCGATTATTCGGGAAGGAGTATCCGTTTCCGTTTATGTCTACGCTTGTGCTGTCTATGGTTTTGTCGTTGATTGCTCGGGTTTTGTAGCGGTTTTTTTGCCTGCGCGGCGCTTTGGTGGTTGTTCTTGCGGCGTTGGCCTTTCCTTGCTTTCTTATCGGTCTGTTTGTGTCGATGCTTGCCTGCGGCGCCTTGGTTTTGGTTATTGTTCTTGCGGCGTTGGCCTCTCCTTGCTTTCTTATCGGTCTGTTAGGTTCGCCCCTGTGCGGGGCGGCACTTACTTTCTTTGCCGCCGCAAAGAAAGTAAGGGAAGAAAGCGGGCTCACACCGCTAGCCTGTAGGTGTCCATCTCTGTCGTGAACCGGAAACGGCCCAACACAAGACGTGCCCTCGCACCACACGCGTTAGTGACACAGCCGTCATCCGCTCCAGCGTCGCGCTGCGCGCCCCGCCGACGGACATAACCCCCTCCCGATACATCCGTACCGCCGCACCAATACTTAGGCATCCAAACGTTCGTTCAGATACTTCATCAGTTCACACCGGCATCCCACCATTAGCAGACCCGTCCGCCGCGCACGCAGTGCGTAGGCGGGTTGAATGAGTCCTTTGTCACTAATGCGGGCGGTACGAGGGACGGTCTCGTCTCGGACCGCTCCGGGTTCAGACGAGAGGTGGACACCTACAGGCTGGCGGTTGCAGCCCGCTTTCTTTGCCTACTTTCTTTGCGGCGGCAAAGAAAGTAGGTGCCGCCCCGCACAGGGGCGAACCTAATAGACCAATAAGAAAGCAAGGAAAGGCCAACCCCACAGGAACACCAACCAAAAGCAAGGCGCCGCAGGCAAAACGACCACCGGCGACGAGAGACCAGGAAACGCCCAACGCCGTAAGCAAACCACCAAAGCGCCGCGCAGGCAAAAAAACACCTACTCCCCAAAAGCCAAACCAACAGCCCTCACCCGCTCCCGATGCACCGCATCCTTGATCAGTGAAGGCTTATCACCAAGAGCAAGAGCCACAGCCCCCGCATCAACAGCCCGCGCAGCGACAAGAGCCACCCGTAACCGTTCAGCCTGCGGATACTCCCGAGCCTCAAACCCGAGCCGCCCGCGAGCATCAGCCTCGCAAGCCTGCAAAGCCTCAGCAAACCGAGCAGGTTTCCTCAGCGCATCACAGCGCTCAAACAACCGCACAACAGCACCGGCCCCCATCTCCATCACCCGATGAATATTCCCATGCTCCCGTGCAACGAGCACGGCCAGATCCCGACACTCATTCGGCACCCTCAACCGCTCGCACAAAGGCTTGAGCAAATCCGCACTGCGCCCTTCATGCCCAATATGCCGCGGCAATACATCCTCCGGCGTCGTCGCCTTACCCAGATCATGCGTCAGCGCAGCAAACCGCACCGCCAACGCATACCCCTGCGCCGCAGCATGGTCTACCACCATCATCACATGCACTCCGGTATCCACCTCCGGATGGTAATCCGCCCGCTGCGGCACGCCCCACAACGCATCGATCTCCGGCAAAATCCGCGCAAGTGCACCACACTCGCGCAACACCTCAAACATCCGCGACGGCCGCTTCTCCATCAAACCGCGTGACAATTCCTGCCATACCCGCTCCGGCACCAACGCATCCACCTCGCCCGCGCTCACCATCTTGCGCATCAGTTCCAGCGTCTGCGGCGCCACCGTGAAATCGGTGAAGCGCGCGGCAAACCGCGCGACGCGCAAGATCCGCACGGGATCCTCAAGAAACGCATCGCTGACGTGACGGAAGACGCGCGCCTGCAAGTCGGCCTGTCCATTGAAAGGGTCGATCACCGGCCCTGTCAGCGTGCCGTCCGGCTGCAACTGGCGCGCCATCGCGTTGATCGTCAGGTCGCGCCGCGCCAGATCCTCCTCCAGCGTCACGTCCGGCGCGTAGAAGAACTGGAAGCCGTGGTAGCCCGCGGCCGTCTTGCGCTCGGTGCGTGCAAGCGCATATTCCTCGTGCGTCTGCGGGTGCAGGAACACCGGAAAGTCCTTCCCGACCGGACGGTAGCCTTGCGCCACCATCTGCTCAGGCGTCGCGCCCACCACCACGTAATCGCGGTCCTGAACCGGGACGCCCAGCAACTCGTCGCGGATCGCGCCGCCTACCGCGTAGATATTCATGCGCATGTATCGTAGACGGAGATCGCGTGGCTCTCGCGCCGCGCGCCCTCAATCCAAGCGTGCACGGCCGGCAATGCCGTTACGCGTCGGGCATACGCCGTCGCTGTTTCAGACAGCACCGGCATCCATGTGTTGAAGCGCATCACAACCGGTGCATACATCGCATCCGCAATGCTGAACTCGCCGAACAGAAACGGGCCGCCGTACTGCTCGATACAGCCGCTCCAGATCGCGTCGACCCGCGCGATGTCGGCGAGCGCACCTGGCGTCGCGCCCTTGCCCGCAAACGATGCGCGGATATTCATCCACATGTTCGAACGCAGCTCGCCAAAGCCCGAATGCATCTCGGCGCTAATGCTGCGCGCGTGACCACGCGCCACCGGATCGCGCGGCCACAGCGCATGCTGCGGAAAGCGATCAGCGAGTGTCTCGGCGATCGCCAGCGAATCCCACACGGACAGACCGTCCTGGGCACTGAGATAAGGCAGCTTTCCGGACGACGAATGCGCAAGGATCGCGGCTTTCGAGCCGGCTTCATGCAGATCGATGCACACTTCCTCGAACGGAATGCCGAAGTGCTTCAACAGCACCCACGGACGCATCGACCACGACGAATAGTTCTTGTCACCAATAACGAGTTTCATACCTGAAAAGAATTTAAAGACACGGGAAGGTCAACGCCCAGCGCTGGCACGGAACGCATTGAAGCGCGAGCGGATCGAGGCGCCGGTCAGATACACGGGGGCAATCGTCTCGATGCTGGCCGGCTCGAGGCCCAGCTCGGGCGCGAGTGGCCCGCTCAGCACGCTCGGCACCTTCATCGAATCCAGATTGTCGCGCGAGATCAGCGGTTCGCCAGGCACCATTTCGAAGGTCAGCGCCTGCACCCGCGCCAGTGCATCCGGCAGGCGGATGATTCGCGCGTGACGCCCTATCGCGTCACCGCAGTACTTCACCAGTTGCTCGAGCGTGTAGACGGTCGGGCCGCCCAGTTCGTAGCTGCGGCCGCTGGCGGCATCGAGATCGAGTACGTTGACGATGGCCTTCGCGACGTCGCCCACAAACACCGGCTGGAATTGCGCATCCGGGCTTGCCAGCGGAATCAGCGGAAAGGCCCGCTGCAAAAACGCGAACTGGTTGAGGAACTTATCCTCTGGCCCGAACACGACCGAAGGCCGGAAAATCGTCGTGGCGAGCGTGGATGCACGCACCGCCTTTTCGCCGTCGCCCTTGGAGCGCAAATACATGCTCGGGCCATTCGGGTCGGCGCCGAGCGCACTGATATGGATCAGCCGGTGCACGCCCTTGCCTTCGCATGCGGCCACGATCTTCGTCGGCAACTCGACGTGAGACTTCGCGAACCCCGGGCCGTACGGCGTGCCGCGTCCGCCATGCAACGTACCGACGAGGTTGATCACCGCGTCAGCGTTCTCGACGAAACGCGCAAGCTGGACCGGATCGAACACGTCGGTTTCGATCACGTCGATAGGCAGCAGGGTGAGATGCCGGGCGTTGTAGCGCCGGCGCGTAGCAATGCGCACGTCTTTGCCGAGCTCGACGAGCGCGTTGACGAGATGGCTGCCGATGAAACCGGAGCCGCCGATGATCGCAATGGCTTGATGTCGCATTTCCGACTCCCTGGTGGAAGCCGCGGCAACGGCTGGAGTGAGGCGCCGCCGCGTGACGCGCGGCGGCGCGACGCTTACGGTGCGATATAACCCAAACGCGCCTTCAGCGATTGCGGACGGCCTTCGAACAGTGCCGCGTAGTAGACCGTATTAGACAGCACATTCTTGACGTAGTCGCGGGTTTCGTTAAACGGGATCGTCTCCGCGAAGACTGCCCCCTCGACCGGGTGCGCGAGCCCTTCCCGCCACGCCTTCGGACGGCCCGGACCGGCGTTGTAGCCGGCGGTGGCAAGCACGGCGGACCCGTCGAACTGATTGTAGATCATCGACAGGTAGTTGGTGCCGAGCAGAATGTTCGTGTTGATATCATTCATCTGCTCGCGCGAAATCGGACCCAGACCAATCTTTTTTGCCACCAGTTGCGCAGTGCCCGGCATCAGCTGCATCAAGCCGCTTGCGCCGACGTCGGAGCGCGCATTCATGATGAAGCGCGATTCCTGGCGGATCAGCCCATACGCCCACTCGACATCAAGCCCGTTCGTCTGGGCATCACGCTCGACGACGTCGCGGAACGGCGAGAGGTAGCGCAACGAGAAATCGTGCTCGGTCTTCGTGCGGTCCGCCGTGTTGACGGCGCGGTCATACAGTTCGATACGGCGAGCGTACTCGGCGACGGCCAGCAGTTGCCGGTCGCTCATGGTACGCAGCGGCCAGTTCCACTCACGGTTGCCTTCGAGCCGCAGGTTCATCTGATAGAAGCGTTGCGCGAGCGCGAGACCCGGCGTGTTGGCCGCTTGCTGCACTTCGGCATCGGACACCATGGTTTTTGGCGGGACCGTGATCTTCTGGCCCAGCTCTTCCGTGGCTAGCTGGCCATAGAAGTTGTAGCCCGAAGCAATCTGAGAGAACTCCTGATTGGCCTGCGCGGTGTCGCCCGCTTCCTTGAGCGCGCGAGCGTGCCAGTAGACCCACGACGGCTGGCTGCGCAAAGCGGCCGGCATCTGCTCGATCGACCAGCGGACCATCGTCCAGTCGCCAGCCAGCAGCGCACTGCGGGTACGCCATTCATATGCCGGGTTCGACAGCAACGGCGCATTCGCCGACAGCCGGTACCAGTCCACTGCGGTCGGCATCTGCTTGGCCGCGGCCTGGTAGGCAATCGTGCCCCAGCCGATCGCGCGCTCAGGCGAACTCAGCGACGGCGCCACCGACGCGAAGGTGGCCGCGGCCATCGCCGGGTCGTTGCGCGCCATGCGCGTGATTGCCAGCAGGGCCAGTTGATGCGATTGCGAATCGGGCCCGACGCCACGCGCCAGCAACAACGGCGGCGTGCTCGCCGCCTGATCGAACAGCACCGGGTCGGGGCGCTGGTTGCCGAGCGCATCGACCAGCTTGCTGCCGGTGTTGGTGTTGTTCTGTTCGTAAGCAAGGCGAATCTGCTGCCAGACGTCGTCTGCGCTGAATTGCTGGTTCAGGGCGAGCGCTGTGATCAGGTCGACGCAACCGTCGCCGTACCACTTCGGCTCCACCAGCAGCGCACGCGCTGCGTCCGCCACGTTCTCACCATGCGCGGCGCGCGACTCGAGCGCGTAGCACTTGACCTGCGTATCGTCGTTGAGCACGAAGCGCGCATATTGCTGGTCGAAGTGGTTCCAGTCATGACGCGCGCCGAGTACTACCAGGTAGTCGTTGCGCAGCCGGTCGGCAATCGCCTGGCCGTCGTACTTCTGCAGGAACGACAGCACCTGCGCGTCCGGCGTCTCGACTTGCGGATGCCCGCTCGAATCGAACAGTTGCGGCTTGAGCTGGAAGTACTCCACATAGCCCGGCGCCGGATAGTCCGGAATCATCGCCGCGAGTTGCGCTGCGCGTGCAGGATCGTTATTGCGCGCTGCCTCGCGGAGCTGCACAAAAATCTGGTCGTCGTTGGAGAGTTGCGAAAGCGGGACGGGCTTGACGGCCGAAGCCGCGCTGCACGCGACGAGTGCCGCAGCGGCGAGCGCAAGACCGGCCGCGCGATATACTCGAAAGAGGCGTTTTGACATCGTTGTTTCTGGAGCGCGAATTGAACCCAAGCATAGCACGCAACCCCATCCCAGAATCGAAAAACGCGCTCCGTAAAAGGCTGCTGGAAACACGTCTGCATGCGGCTCTCGGGGCCGCCGGAACAGAAGCGTTGAGCCGCCGTCTGCTCGATGCGCTCAAACGTTATGAACCGGTGTGT
>JBEKNG010000113.1:0-11001 GCA_049523075.1 Paraburkholderia sp. | reverse complement strand
GGTGTCGGGTTTCGGCGTGGTCACATTGCTGATCGCGCTGTTGCCCGGTTACGGGACTATCGGCATCGTGTCCTACTGGCTGCTGGTGTTGCTGCGCTTTGTCGACGGCATTTTTCTCGGCGGCGGCTACACTGGCGCGATGCCGCTGGCGATCGAGTATTCAAAGAAAGAGCAACGCGGCTTCGTCGGGGGTTTCATCATCGCGGGCTTTCCCGCTGCCTACGTGACGATCAACCTCGTTGCGATGGTGATGTTTGCGCTCTTTCCGCTGCACGGCATGAATTCGCCCTATGCGCAGTGGGGCTGGCGTGTCCCGTTCGTGCTGGGTGCCCTACTTGCTGGCGTGCTCGCGATGTATTACGTGCACAAGGTGGCGGAGTCGGAGATATGGAAGACCGAGGCCGCCGACAAGGCGTCCCAGGCCGAGAAACTACCTCTGACTGACCTGCTTCGCGGCAAGAACGGACGCAACCTGTTACAGGTGCTGGTGATGATGACGGGTTTCTGGCTGACACAGAACATCGTGACGATCTTTCTGCCGACCGGGTTGCTCGTGAAGACGCTGCATCTGTCCGGCTTCCAGATGGCGTCCACGCTGATGATCACCTATTTCGTGCTGTTCTTCAGTTACATTGCTTCGGGGTTGATCGCTCAGCGGATCGGGCGCCGTCGCTTCTTCGCGATTGTCGGCCCGCTGATTGCGACGGTCGGCGCGGCGTTGTTGTACGTGCTTGCGAATGGCGAGGGTTTATCGCTGACGGCCATTATCGTGCTCGTCTGTGTGCTCGCCGTGCTCGTGACGTCGCCGTGGGGCGTGATTGTCACGTATATCAATGAGCGCTTCGTCACCGATGTGCGCGCAACGGGTTTCGGCGTCGGCTTCAGTCTTTCCGTGATCATCCCGTCGTTCTACGCGTTTTATATGAACTGGCTCAGTGCGCTCATGCCGCTGCGTCTGACGGCGGTCGCGCTGCTGTGCGCAGGTGGCCTGATCGGAACGATCGGCGCGCTAATGGGCCCCGAGACGAAGGATGTCGATTTCTAAGGCAAGTGTTTTCTTTGGAGGGACGCGATTCATGAATCAGAATCGGATCGGCTTTATCGGTCTTGGCAACATGGGCGGCCGAATGACGAGACGGCTCGTCGATGCAGGTATCGCCGTGCTCGGCTTCGATACCGTTGCGGACCGTATTGCGGCGGCCGGTGCGCAGCCGGGCGGCACGTTGCGAGATGTCATGGCGTTTGCCGACGTCATGATGATGTCGCTGCCGGACAGCAAGGTGGTGGAGGCTGTAGTCGAAGGCGAGGACGGTATGCTTGCTCATTGCAGATCAGGGCAGATTGTGGTTGATCTGAGTACGGCTGCCGCCGGTTCGACGATCCGGCTGGCGAAACGCTTTGCGGAACGTGGCGTCCATTACGTGGATGCCGGCATATCGGGCGGAGCCGCGGCTGCTGAAAAGGGCACGCTGACCTTGATGGTAGGCGGCGATGCTGGTGCCGTCGAGACGCTGCAGTGGGCGTTCAAGCCGATTAGCGCAAAGGTCGCCTACATGGGCGCGAGCGGAACCGGCCACACGACAAAGCTGCTGAATAACTTTCTCAACGCGGTCAGCCTCGCCGCGAGCGCTGAAGTGATGGTCGCGGGCAAACAGGCGGGCCTCGATTTACATTTGCTGCTCGATGTGCTGAACAACAGTAGCGGCGTGAACTTCGCGACGTTGAACCGCTTTCCGAAGATCGTTGACGGCGACTATCTTGAAGGCGGTCTCACCGGCAAGCTAATGACCAAGGATGTGGTGCTGTACGTGGACCGGGTGCGCGAACTGGGTGTGGTGTCGCTGAATGCCGCGGGGCCACTGGCGAGCTTTGGTCTCGGCACCGCATTGGGCTATGGCGATGTGATCAGCAATCGGGTCGTCGATGCGCTCGGCGACGTGTCGGGCGGCGTGCGGCTGTTCGACGGACAACCTCGAAAGGAGAAACAGGCATGAAGGTATTTCACGGCAGGACGGACGGCGCGATGTCGGAGCTTCGGGGTGAGACGTTTTCGGGCACGGTGTGGGCCGATCCGGTGATGCCGGTCACTAACGGCGTCACGATCAACACCGTGTTTTTTGCCCCGCGTGGCCGAACCTACTGGCATACGCACGAGCAAGGCCAGGTGCTCACGGTCACGGCCGGAAAGGGCTGGATCTGCCGGGAAGGCGAAGCGCCGCAGCCGATCCGCCAGGGCGACATCGTGTTCATCGGACCCAACGAGCGGCATTGGCATGGCGCAAGTGATGGCAGCTACATGGTGCATATCGCGACGTCGATCGGCAAGGCGACCTGGCAGGAAGAGGTGGCGGAAGCAGACTATCCGGCGGGCGTGTAGCGCTGACTCCGCCCAGGCGACCGTTGCGCCGCTGACAAGGCTGGCGCACATCCGTTTATCTGCGCTTTCGATAGGAACGATGCGATGAGTTTAAGTGAGTCAAGTAAGGTGTCACCCCGGCCTCACGACGCGCAGGCCATCAAGGACGAGTTCATGCGCGTGCATGGCGCGTGGTCTCCTGCATGGGCGAGCATGCTGCGTCTCGACGCGGGTTTCGTTGCCGCCTATCTGCAGTTTTCGCGCGTGCCGCAGCGACACAACCATCTCGGCGACAAGGTCCGGGCGTTCATCGCGCTTGCCGCCGACGCCTGCGCCACACAGCTGTATGCGCCGGGTGTCGCGCATCATCTGCAACGCGCGTTGTCGTTCGGTGCTACACGCGAGGAATTGATGGAAGTGCTCGAGCTGGTGAGCACGATCGGTATTCATACGAGCAACGTAGGAGTTCCAGTGCTGCTCGAAGTGCTTGAAGAAGAGGGCTTGCGGACGGGACCGGTGCCACTCGACGATCGAAGGCGCGCATTGAAGGCCGCTTTCGAACAGAACCGCGGCTACTGGCACCCGTCGTGGGAGGGTTTGCTCGAGCTCGATCCCGATCTGTTCGAGGCCTATGTCGAATTTTCATCAGTGCCCTGGAGAACGGGCGTGTTGCGCCCAAAGGTCAAGGAACTGATGTATTGCGCATTCGATGCTTCATCGACGCATCTGTACGTGCCGGGTTTGAAGCTCCACATGCGCAATGCGCTGCGCTATGGCGCAACCGCTGAAGAAATCATGGAGATGCTGGAGGTTGTCAGCACGACGGGAATACATGGTGCGGAACTTGGTGCGCCGTTGCTCGAGGCCGCTTTGCAGGAAGCAGCAGCGGCCACCGAGGACGAGATCCATGAACAGGACGCAGAGATGGGCAAGCCGTGAAGTATCATAGAGACTGACACTTTGTGTGACGGGAAGACAATCATGTCGACTGATATGGGCCTGATCAGACCTGAGACGCTGCGCCACCAGGTCGAGAACGTATTGCGGCAGGCGATCATGAGCGGACGATTCGCACCAGGCGCGCGCCTGATTGAGCGCGAGCTTTGTGAAACGCTGGGGGTGAGCCGCACATCCGTGCGCGAGGCGTTGCGCAAACTCGAAGCGGAGAAGCTGGTGCGCAGCGTGCCGCGTAAGGGCCCAATCGTCGCGGTCATCTCGAAGCAGGAGGCGAGCGAGCTTTACGCGTTGCGCGGTTTGCTCGAAGGATTCGCGGCTCACGAATTTGCGCGGCTGGCGAGCGACGCGGCGATTGCGCGCTTCGGGGAGGCCGCAAAGGAATTGCGAGCCGAGGCACAGGCGCAAAATCAGGCGGGTGTGCTGAAGGCTAAAGCCGCACTGTACGACGTGCTTCTCGACAATTGCGGCAACGGGCTCATCAAGGAGGTCCTGACGAGCCTGTACTCGCGGGTCAACCTGTTGCGTGCAACATCGCTGATGCATCCGGACCGCCTGCCGAGTAGTTTGCGTGAAATCGACAAGCTGCACAAAGCGCTGAAGGCACGCGACGCGGAAGCCGCACAACAGCTCGCGCAACTGCATGTTGCTAACGCAGAGAAGGCGGCCATGCGCATGCTCGAGGAATCTGAAAAGCAACTTGAGCAACGCGAAGAGATCCAGGCGGTGGCGAGTGCGGAACGTGCTTGATTGTATAAGCACTGCCGACGCAAGGAGAGATACTGTATGTCCAGTTCAGATACCGTGAAATGGGCTACATCACAGGGCGATGCGACGCCCTTCGTCTGCGGACCAGTAGGCCGCGTAGTGCACTTTCATGGCGTCGTAGGCGAGATCCAGGCCGGCCAGCGGCGTCCGCCCGAAAGCGGCGCACTCCATGAAGTCCTGAATCTCCTGTCGATAACCGCGCGTCCACTCCTCCTCGAGGCAGACGTATTGCCAACCGGTCTTTCGATCGACTTTCTCCGTGATGTACACGTCCTTGAGCTTTTCCTCATCGGTCATGTAGGTCATCAGATGGTTGTTGGGTGTGATGTTGGCCAATAGCACGCCGCCGCTCGTGTAGGCTTCCACTACGTTGCGCACACCGCCGAGGATCATGTCGCCGGAGAAGACGGTTGCCTTCGTGCTGTCGCTGAAGGTCAGGCTCAACATGCCCCAGTCTTCCACATCGAACGGATTCGCCTTGATAAAGGGACGCTCCTCGGGCGTGAGCCGTGCGGTCACGTTTCCGACGTCGGCCACCACGCTTATGACCGAGACCTGTTCGCCACGTGCATTCGCTTCGACCTGCTTCAGATGGAGCATGGCCGACAGTGGATGGCATCCCTGACGGATCAGCGCGCCGCCCCCCGTTTGAGCCCACTGCGCGGCATGCGCGGCATGCGAGCCGCTGTGACTCTCCTCGGCCTTCATGAACAGAATCTTGTCGCGCGTTGCACGCAACATCTCAGCGGCTTTGGTCACCGCAGGTGCGTAGATCCAGTCTTCGGCATACATGAAGAGACGGCCGCTTTGCCGCACCGCTGCCACCGTGGTCTCCATCTCCTCCATCACACGCTCATACATCAGCGCCTTGGACACGGCCTTCCCGATCGGAGTCGGGTCCCCGGGGCGGCCAAAGTATCCGGTGAAAGGCTTTTCGCAAATGACGTGCTTGCCGGCCTGCATGGCCTCGATGACCATCCCGGCATGTAAGGCCGGCGGCGTGCAGATATCGATGACATCGATGCGGGGATCAGTCAGCAATGTCCTGTAGTCGCGAGTGGTTTCCGGGATCGCGTACTTGCGTGCGAAGTCGACGACCTGGTCGCCGCGCGCAGCCACACTCACCACTTCGACATTCACGCCGTAGACGCGCCGGTAGGCGTGCATGTGCAATTCCGAAATGAAGCCGCAGCCGATCAGACCTACTTTCAGGTTCGACATGCTTAACAATCCTGTTGTTGTGGGCCGTGGTTACGGGCCGAAGAGTGGGAAGAAACGTCTTTGACAGATTGGCCGCCGCGAAGCGAAGCGGGCAGGACGAGCCGCGGCTCGGAATACGTTGGTCAAAGATCGGCTACTGCGAGATCCCGTCTCCCACCTCGGCCGCCTTCTGCGCCTGCGCGGCCACGTTGGACAACCGAACCTGCTCCGCGGCCACGCGCTGCAGATCCTGGGCCTGCGCCGGGTTGATGCCTAAAGCATTCGCCGCCCGTTCGTGTGCTCCGAGCGAACGTGGATCGACGCCGGTCACCGAAGCGAAGACGACGAGTGCTTCGAGATAACTTCCGAAGCGGCTTGCGTGGTAATGGTTATTCTTTTCGGGTGGCAATCCGGAGCGCCATAGATCGACTTCGTCCGGCTTGATCCCGTCATAAGGATTGGGATCAGCAATGCCTTCCTTCATCGCGCGATTCCACGCCAGACCGACAGGAATGACGGTCGCGCGCACAGCCGGATTGGCCGCTGCGGCGAACTCGTAGGCAGCCTGAATATCCGTCGCCATCTGATAGATAGGCGTGCCATACCACAAGCTGGACGGTGTCTTGTAGACGAGGTCGGCGCGTGACCACGTCGATAACAGATAGACCTCGGTATTCGGGTTATGTGCGCGCCACATCGCGCCAAGGTGTCTGACGTCGCCGACGATGCGCATCGGATTACCTGGCTGATCGAAGTCGAGTGTGGTCTGGCCGTTCATGACCACCTTGTCCCAGGCACGATCGATCTCGGGCCGCTTCGTGTCGTAATGCAGTGTCAGCGCGGACCCGGGGAGGACCTCGAAGGAAACGTCGTAGTGAAGTCCCGCTTCTTCGGTGAATGCCTTGAAAATGGCCGGTACACCGCCGATCGCTTTGCAGCCGCCTTCGGTTTCGGTGCAGCCGTTCAGGTCGGTGACGGTCCCTACGCCGAAGCCTTCGACTTCCGTATAGCCCCATGTCACGCTGCTGCCGAGGAAGAGCGTCGTAGTTGCAGCCGATGCGCTGACCGCATATCCACTCGCACTGAGCGCGAGCGCGGCGTGCAGGATGGCGCCGCGCAGCGCGCGACCTGAATTGGACTGATGTCCACCCGCAGCGCGAGTGCTGAAAGTCATGCGTGTCTCCGGTTTATTGTGAGTGTCGATGCATCGCACCTGGGCTTTGCCGCGTGTCCCGGCCGCGGAAGCATCGGACGCAAACATTCTGAACGAGAATGACGGCCATAACCGTGCTCGAATTCAAAGCTGATTTAACTTCAGGTTGATACTGTGGCATGCGGTCATCGCCCATAGGGCAGGGGAATAGGCGGGGGCTCCATAACCAGCACGGGCGTCCGTTGGGTCCTGGCCGGTCCGAATTTCCCAGCGGGAGGCTTGGACGCGCCAGACCGTTACCGGTACTCTATGGAAGTTGCTCCTGCCGGAGTCGGGTCTCGCCATGCGCGCCAACGATGCTTCGCCCACGCAAGCCGGCATGCCCGTGTTCCAGACGAGGGGCGATGCCTACTCGTTCGGTAACGACGCGATTGCGTTGCGCTGGGCGGTCAAGGATGAACGTCTCGCCGAATTCTCACTGATCGATTTCGCGGAGGACCGCACGCTGCCCATTGTTGCGCCGTTCGCGCTATCGCTCGCTGACGGAAGTACCGTGGGTGTGGCCGAGCTGACGGTCCTTGCGCCGGTGAGCGAGAGCGCGCTCGCACCGGATCCCCGCGCATCGCGCCTCGCCGAACGAATCGCAGGCCGACGCGTTAGCGCCACCTTGGTCGACGCCCAAGGCCGTCTGATGGTGGAATGGAGCGTGGAGCAGCGCGAAGGCTCACGCTACCTACGCGAACAGCTGGCGATTACGGCGCTTCTTCAGGACGAAAATATCGCTGTCGTTTCACTGTTGGAGACGCGTGCTGCCGACGCGCAGGCCAGCAGCGAACTGAGGGGCACGCCCGTCATCGCGGGGAGCTTCTATCTTGGCTTCGAGCTGCCGCTGGCCGAAAGTCATGTGGACGGCGATAGCGTTAGCTTCACCCTGCAACGCGCGCTGCCTCTGGAACAGAACAGGACGCTGGTCTACTCCGCCGTGGCAGGCGTCGTGCACGACGGCCAGTTGCGGCGTGACTTCGCCACTTATCTGGAACGGGAGCGGGCTCACCCGTATCGCCCGTTTCTGCATTACAACAGCTGGGGCGACATCGGCTACCTCACGCCGTACACGCAGGAGCAAGCGCTCGCAGGCATCGAAGCAATCGGCCGCGAGTTGCACGGAGCCCGCGGGGTGCGGATCGATTCGTTTATGTTCGACGATGGCTGGGACGACCTGGGCGGCGGCTGGCATTTCAGCGAGAGTTTTCCACATGGCTTTGTTCCGCTGCGCGACGCTGCAGCCCGATACGGTGCAGCGCCCGGCTTATGGCTGTCCCCTTGGGGCGGCTACGGAGCGCCGAAACAGGAACGCGTAACGCGCGGCCATGCCGCCGGATATGAGGTCATCGATAACGGCCTCGCGCTATCGGGGCCGAGTTACTATCGACGCTTTCATGAGGTCGTGATGGCCTTGCTTGAGGACGGCCTCAACCAGTTCAAGTTCGACGGTACAGGGAACGCCGATAGGGTGTTTCCAGGCAGCCTTTTCGATAGCGATTGGGACGCAGCGATCCAGCTTATCGACCACATCCGCGCGGCCAAGCCCGATACCTTCATCAATCTCACCACTGGCACGCATCCATCGCCGTTCTGGCTACGCTATGCAGACTCTATCTGGCGCGGTGGCAAGGATGACGATCTGGCGGGAACCGGCACTCACCGCGAGCGCTGGATCACGTACCGCGACGCCCAGACGTATCACAACGTCGTGGTGCGCAGTCCGCTCTTTCCGCTCAATTCGCTGATGCTGCACGGCATCCTCTACGCGCAGTGCAATCCGCGCCTCAACACGGCGGCGGGCGATGATTTCGCCAACGAGGTTCGTTCCTACTTCGCGAGCGGCACGCAACTGCAGGAGCTATACATTACGCCAGCGCTGCTCACCGGGCACGACTGGGATGTGCTCGCCGAGGCCGCCAGATGGGCTCGTGAAAACGGCGAGGTACTGTGCGACAGCCATTGGATCGGCGGGGCACCGGACCGGCTGGAAGTATACGGTTGGGCAGCGTGGACGACACACAAGGCGATCGTGACGCTGCGCAATCCGGACAGCCACGCGCAATGCTTCGCGCTGGATTTGCGGCGACAACTGGAATTGCCGGCGACAATGGCGGGGCGATTCGATTCGCGCAGCATCTGGCGTGAAGAGGCTTCCGGGATTCCGGCTGTACTAAACGCTGATGTGCCGCAGCAAGTCGAGCTCGCCCCGTTCGAAGTGCTCACGCTAGAACTGTCGCCGCTCGCTGAAGCGCAGTCGTGAAGCGGACATGGCCGCATGCCCGGCATCGGTCCGCGGCGCTCGCGCTAAGACAACGTATCCGCCAGTTTCACCGACTTCGCCTGGATCTGATGCAAGTCGAAGATTAGCACCTCGTTGTCACCTTGCGCGAGCCACGGCGCGGGGCAATACAGACGCCTTTGCGGACCGATATGCCAGTAGCGGCCGAGATTATGTCCGTTGACCCATACGACGCCCTTGGTCCAGTTGCTCATGTCAAGCCAGGTGTCGCCGATTTTATCCAGCTGCAAACTTGCCCTGAAAAACAGCCCGGGCTTCAACGGGTTCGTGCACCTTTCCTCCAGGTTGGCGATAAACGTGTCATCCATCGGCAGCAGAAAGACTTCCCAACGCTTGAGCATGGAGAACGATCCGTCGGCGTTGCTTATCCTGACCGGTTCGAGCAGTCCTTTACGGTCAACGATCGCGGAGCCATAGTTGACCAGCCCCATGCCCTCCACGAGTATCTCCAACGATACCGGGCCACCGGGATTCGCCCGGTCCTCCGGCAACGCCAAGGGGAGGGCGAGCGGCGCGCGATGCCTCACGTGGAGTGGCTGCGCGTACTCCTGTGGGATCTGCGTCCTCGACACACCGCCCACGTAATGTTCGCCGACGAAAACGGTCGCATAGTCATGCACACCGCTGATATCCAGCACACCGCTCGCGTACTCTGGCAACTGCTTGCGGTACAGCACAAAGCCAAACGCCTGACCATAACTTTCAAAGGACTGAGGATCGACGCTCTGTTCGCAAGGCAGTGCCGTGGGCAGGTTGTCCCAGATCGATGCATAGACCGTTGGCATCAAGGCATCGATGCCAGTGCATCCAAGCGTGGCAATGGCGTCCGGTATATCGGGCAACGGCGCGGGCAGGTAGCCGGCGATGATGTCGCGGTACTTCATGTACTTCGGCGTCGCCATACCCTGCTCACTGATGGGCGCCGAATAGTCGTAGCTGGTGATGTCGGGCTGATAGTTGCCTGAACCGTCCACGTTCGCGCCGGCATAAAAGCCAAAGCTCGTACCGCCGTGAATGACATAGAGATTGAATGACAGTTTCGACTCCATGAACGCGGTCAAGATGCGGGAGAGGTCGTAGTTCGTTCCCGCGAAACCCGCTTCGCCCCAATGGGTGAGCCACCCTGGGTACACCTCTCCGGCCAGCGCGGGCACCGCGGGGAATTTCCGGCGGACGGTTGCGATTTGTGCCGCGTCGCCATTGCTCAACGCAATCGCACCGCCGCTTACCGTGGTGCGATTGCGTTCGAGTTGCGGAAGGCCGTCTTCGGTATAGAACGGCCCCGTTACGCCTCCCTTGAGCCAAAGCTGCCTTAGCTCTTCGAGGTAGGCCGGATTGCTCGCGTACGAACCGAATTCATTTTCGATCTGGATCATCAGGATCGGTCCGCCATGCTGAATCAGCAACGGCTTGATACGGGGTACCAGTTCCTCGATGTAGCGACTCACCGCCGCCATGTAGCGAGAATCGGTGGCCGAGTCAGTCCTCAACTGGATGTCCGGATCGCTCAACAGGTAGGAGGGGAGACCGCCCAGATCCCATTCGGCGCAGACGTAAGGCCCAGGACGCAGCAGCACCCACATCCCTTCGGACTGGCACAGCCGGATGAAGGCCTCGATATCGCGGTTTCCGCTGTGGAAATCGAACACGCCTCTACGGGTTTCGTGGTAATTCCACATGATGTACAAGCCGATGCAGTTCATTCCCATCGCCTTGGCCATCCTGATCCGGTGTTGCCAATACTCGCGCGGAATGCGGGCCGGGTGCATCTCGCCGCTGCGAATCTGGAACGGCTCGCCGTCGAGCAGGAAGTGCTCGCCGTCAGGACTGAAAGAGAAGGTATGGCCGCGTTCGAGGTTCACGGTGCACTCACACTTTGACGCGCCTGATTCTCGCAACGTCCATCGGAAACGCGCTCGAATTTGACGATCTAATCGTATACTGCTACTTCGCCATCACGCTGTCGCGGCTGTTTTTTCGGGTGCACGACAGGACCGGGTCGCTGCTGCTCATGCTCCGTAAGCCAGCCAGACCCGTCGAACCAGTCAGGACTCTACGTATGCAAGACCGTTTGCAACAAGCCGTACAGTTTGCAGTTGATCATGAATCGCTTTGGGATCGCCATGTGGATGGCGTGTGGGGCGTGCATGTGAGCGACCCACCGCCGTGGAACCGGCTGCTCGGCCCGGTACATGACCGCGGTCCGGTATCCGGCACGATCGCGCT
>JBEKNG010000112.1:0-11007 GCA_049523075.1 Paraburkholderia sp. | reverse complement strand
AGCGGCGTCGGGTGCGATCGGCTTGATGGAGCCAGGCACGATGCTCGCACCGAACTCGCGGATCAGCGATTGCACGAACGGGTCGGAGCCAATCTCGCGCTCGGCTTCCTTCTGGCGCTGCGCGCGGGCAGCCGCGTCGAGCGCAGCGGCCGTGCGACGCGCCGGACCCACTTCGACCAGCACGTCGATCTCCTTGTCGAGCCGTTCGGCCAGCGCGATCTTAAGCTTGGCGACCTGCGAGACTTCGGCATACTGCGGGACCGGCACATTGAGCTTGAGCGTGGTGCCTTCAAGCGCCATCAGTTCGCTGTTAAAGGCGAGCTGATAGGAAATGCCTTTGAGCGGCAGGCCCACGGCAAGGGCCGGCCAATCGCCATTGAAGCCAATGGCATCTAGCGACACGGCGGGCGGCAACGGACGCGTGTCGACTGGCGCCGGAGCGGGCGCGGCAACTGGGACCCGCACGTCGTCGGGGCCGGCGTCGAATACGGGCATGTAGCCATCATCGGGCGGGCCGAAATAATCGTCTTCGGCCGAGAGCGGCACAAAGTCGTCCGGCGGCATGTCGTCCCAAGGCGGCACGGACGAAGCGCCCTGCCCGGCGCTGCGCGCAGCCGGCGACGGACCGCGCGCGGGTGCGGCTTCCTGCGCGCGGCGCGCCGCGCCGGGCGTCGGCACCGGGACGTTGACGCGGGGGACGGCAGGCTTCGATGGGGCCACGGGAGCGGGTTTGGCCGCGGCGGCCGCAGCCGTCGCGCGGCCGCGATCCGACGATACTTTCAGGCCGGCGCTGCGCAACACGTCGAGCGCGGCGCTGGCGCCGCCTGCGCGGCGCGGTGCGGCGTCGGCCGGGGCGTCGTCTTGCGTGGTGGAGGTTGCTGCTGGTGCGCGTGCGGCTTGAACGGCGGGTTCGCGAGTCGGCGCCGCCGGAGTTGTTGCAGCCGCCGCAGCCTCGGTGACAGGCTCGGTCGCTGCCGGGGCCGGGGCCGGGGCCGGGGCCGCTGTCGCTGCCGGGGCCCATTCTTGCAATTCTGTCGCTGGATCGACGGCGACCTTGGCCGCGCTCACCGCCGGAGTCACATCAGCACTTGCATCCGGATTGGCAGAGGGGTTCGCAGCGATCTCCGAGGCAGAAACCGGACTCAGGTCGCGATCGGCCACAATAGACTCGCCACCCTCTTCCGCGGATATCACCGCGGCAGCGCCCGCCGCGGCTTGCGCCGGCACACTGTCCGCATGCGCGCGAGCGGCAACCGGGACGGCGTCTTGAATATCCGCCTGGCCTACGACTTGCGCCGTTCCCTGAGTAGCTGCAGGTCGTGCTACCAGATCCGTTTCCGCGCGAGGCGCCTCGGGTTGCGGGGCCCGTCCTGGTTCGCCAATAGCGGCACCGCCAGGCGCGGTCTTCACTGACGCCGCGACAGCAGGCGTGCCACTTCGCTTCGCCCCGCTCGAGCCCGACGCTCCGACAGAGCGCGCCGTCGTCGGCGCAGCCCCACCACCACCGGTCGGTGCCGGCTCAAACGCCAGCATGCGCAGCAGGGTCATCGTGAAGCCCGCATATTCGTCGGGCGCGAGGCCGAGCTCGCTGCGGCCAATGGTTGCAATCTGATAGAACAACTGCACCTGCTCGGCGCTCAACGCCTCGGCGAAGCGCCGCAGATCCGTCGCCTCGGGCCACTCGTCGAGCACCGACGACGGTGCAAACTGTGCCCAGGCAATCCGGTGCAGCAAGCTGGCCAGATCCTGCAACGCGGTCGAAAACGACAGGCTGCGCAGCGACATCTCATCGGCCACGGCCAGCACCGCCGGGCCATCGCCGTCGGCAAGCGCGTCGAGCAGGCGGATCAGGTAACTCTGGTCGAGCGCGCCGAGCATGCCGCGCACCGCTTCTTCGGTGACCTGGTTTGCCGAATAGGCAATCGCCTGATCCGTGAGCGACAGCGCATCGCGCATCGAACCGTCCGCCGAGCGCGCCAGCAAGCGCAACGCCTGGGCGTCGTACGGCACGTGCTCCTCGCCGAGGATATGCTCCAGGTGCGACACGATATGGCCGGCCGGCATCTGCTTCAGATTGAACTGCAGGCAGCGTGATAGCACCGTGACCGGAATCTTCTGCGGATCAGTGGTCGCAAGGATAAACTTGACGTGCGACGGTGGTTCTTCCAGCGTCTTCAACATGGCGTTGAAGGCGTGGTTCGTCAGCATGTGCACTTCGTCGATCACATAGACCTTGAAGCGCGCATCGACCGGCGCATACACCGCGCGCTCCAGCAGTGCGGCCATTTCGTCGACGCCGCGATTACTCGCCGCATCCATCTCCACATAATCGACAAAGCGCCCCTCGTCGATCTCCCGACACGCGCGGCACACACCGCACGGTGTCGAGGTCACGCCGGTTTCGCAATTGAGCGCCTTGGCGAAGATGCGCGAGAGCGTCGTCTTGCCGACACCGCGGGTTCCGGTAAACAGATAGGCGTGGTGCAGACGCCCGCCGTCGAGCGCGTGCGTGAGCGCGCGCACCACGTGCTCCTGTCCGATGAGCGAAGCGAAATCCTTCGGTCGCCATTTGCGTGCGAGAACTTGATAGGTCATCGGGAAATTGTATCAGTAACGATAGCGCGCAAAGGCGAATCGACCGGGTGCGGACACACGTCGCCGGCTCATTGAAAATGGCTAGCGAACCGATAGAAAAAAATAGTCGGATGCGAATGCGACGAACCGGGAGACCGACAACCGTCCGACGGACAGTCGAAACGCGAAAGAACCGCGAAGAAGCGACTGAAAGATACTTGGGGAGACCGTTGCGCCAACCGCGAACCAACTAAGCGGCAAGCAACAAAAAAGGAAGGTGACGAGCCCGACCCTCGGCACTGGTGGAAAACGGCTGTGGCTGCTTCGTTCCCGACCTGACCAGGTTGACCGCCCCTCCATGCGAGGAGGCCCGTCACGAAAGATTCTACCATCGGTCGACAGGCCGCGCGACTGTTAATACGAACAAAGTTTGCCAGGCGACCACTTGTGTTCACGCTCCTAACCACCAGATACGGTGTGTAACAGAACCTGGCACCCCTACCGGCAGGCCTTGTCCCTACTGCCCGTATGAGTACTATCACCACCGGCAACGCATAGCAATTTAGGCTAAACTGACGTACGAATGTCCCGTAAAGCCGAGCATTCTGCGCAATCCGGAGCGCTTCGAGAGGATCGCCCGCGAATGTTCCAGTGCAGCTCCCTTTGCGGCAACGCGAACGGAAATTTTCTTAGTTTGATGTATCGTGGCGAGCAATTCAGGCGGCCTCGATCCGAAAGAGGTATTCATATATGAGCGAACAAATCAAGCATATCAGCGACGCATCGTTCGAACAGGACGTCGTTAAATCCGACAAACCGGTGCTGCTCGACTTCTGGGCTGAATGGTGCGGTCCGTGCAAGATGATTGCACCGATCCTCGACGAGGTCGCGAAGGACTACGCTGACCGCCTGCAGATCGCCAAGATCAACGTGGACGAACATCAGTCCACGCCGGTGAAGTTCGGCGTGCGCGGCATCCCCACGCTGATCCTCTTCAAGAACGGCGCAGTCGCGGCCCAGAAGGTCGGCGCCCTGTCGAAGTCGCAACTTACCGCGTTCCTCGACGGCAACCTGTAATTCGCCGTAGCCGAGGCGCCGCCTGCGCGCTCATTGTGCGTGTTGTCAGCCGACAACACGCACAACAATAAGATGCTGTGACGCCACGCTGGCTGAAATTGGCGTGTGCTATGCTAGAATCCGCAAAACGTCGAAAAGACGCTTAAGTCCCTGAGCGGTTCCGCTCACTCTCCTCCCAGATTTCATTTCAGGTCGCACCTTCTCCTGCGGGTTCTCCGTATGCATTTATCCGAGCTTAAGACTCTGCACGTTTCCGAATTGATCGAAATGGCCAATGGCCTCGAGATCGAAAGTGCGAACCGCCTGCGCAAGCAGGAATTGATGTTCGCCATACTTAAAAAGCGCGCCAAGACTGGCGAAACGATCTTCGGCGACGGCACGCTCGAGGTGCTGCCTGACGGCTTCGGCTTCCTGCGTTCGCCGGAAACCTCGTATCTGGCCAGCACGGACGATATTTATATCAGCCCGTCGCAAATCCGCCGCTTCAACCTGCATACCGGCGACACGATCGAAGGTGAAGTCCGCACGCCTAAAGACGGCGAGCGCTATTTCGCGCTGGTGAAGGTAGATAAGGTCAACGGCCAGCCGCCGGAAGCCTCGAAACACAAGATCATGTTCGAGAATCTGACGCCGCTGCACCCGAACAAGGTGCTGCTGCTCGAACGTGAAATGCGTGGCGAGGAAAACGTTACGGGCCGGATCATCGACATGATCGCGCCAATCGGCAAGGGCCAGCGCGGCCTGCTGGTCGCCTCGCCGAAGTCGGGCAAGACTGTGATGCTTCAGCACATCGCTCACGCGATCAAGCAGAACCATCCCGATGTGATCCTGTTCGTGCTGCTGATCGACGAACGCCCGGAAGAAGTGACCGAAATGCAGCGCTCGGTAGCCGGAGAAGTGATCGCCTCCACGTTCGACGAACCGGCTGCGCGTCACGTCCAGGTCGCCGAAATGGTGATCGAAAAGGCCAAGCGCCTCGTCGAAATGAAGAACGACGTGGTGATTCTGCTGGACTCGATCACGCGGCTCGCCCGCGCCTACAACACCGTCGTGCCGGCCTCGGGCAAGGTGCTCACGGGTGGTGTCGACGCTAACGCGCTGCAACGTCCGAAGCGTTTCTTCGGTGCGGCCCGTAACATCGAGGAAGGCGGCTCGCTCACCATCATCGGCACGGCGCTGATCGAAACCGGCAGCCGCATGGACGACGTGATCTACGAAGAATTCAAGGGCACCGGCAACATGGAAGTGCACCTTGAGCGCCGTCTCGCTGAAAAGCGCGTCTACCCTTCGATCAACCTGAACAAGTCTGGCACGCGTCGCGAAGAACTGCTGATCAAGCCCGAGATCCTGCAAAAGATCTGGGTGCTGCGCAAGTTCATCCACGACATGGACGAAGTCGAAGCCATGGAATTCCTGCTCGACAAGATCCGCCAGACGAAGAGCAATTCGGAGTTCTTCGACATGATGCGTCGCGGCGGCGGCAGTTAAAAGGCCGCAGTTCCAGCCGTTCATATCGCACAGAAAAGCCGCTCGCCGCAAACGAGCGGCTTTTTTTCGCCCCGATGAAAATGTGGCCTATCCCGTTCACATGTACGTGAACGTACACGTTCAACTATAGTGTGGCTAGTCCGAGTTGCCTGCCACGTCTTATGTCGAAGGACTCACCCGATCTACTGAGCGTGCGTGACGACGCCGAGCGCCTCGGCGTCACGCCGCACACGCAGAAGTACCGACCTTGACGATCTAGAACGACGCCTCGCCGGCGAGAATGCCGACGCCTCGCCCAAGCAGCGCCGCGTCGCACTCGCGAAAGGCGGCAATACGTCAGGGGCGAACGCAGCCGAAAGCCGGGCGAGGTGCCATGAGCGCGACATCATCCCGTTTGCAGTCATTCAGCGTCGGAAAACGGCGCAGCGATTTCTTCCCTTGGGTGCTGGCTGTCGTCACCGGCCTCGACCATTTCGACAACGCCATCTTCCCGTTCTTCACGAGCTACATTGCGGGCGGCATTTTCGCCGCGCGGCAACAACCGATTGACTGAGCAATGCTATCGAAACTCACCCACTGGTTCGACGCGCGGCGCCGCGAGCGAGCGCTGCGCAACCATCCGATCGACGATCCGCTCTGGCAGGCGACGCTTGCCGGTCTGCCGTTCCTAGAGCACCTCGAAGCCGCGGACCTCGCACGGCTGCGCGAACTGAGCAGCCTCTTTATCGCGCAAAAGGAATTCTCCACCGCGCACGAACTCGAGCTGACCGACGCAATGACCGTCGCGATCGCCGCCCAGGCTTGCCTGCCGGTGCTGAACCTCGGGTTGGACCTCTATCGCGGCTGGGTCGGCGTGATTGTCTATCCGGGCGAATTCGTGATCCGCAAAACGGTCGAGGATGAAGACGGCGTGGTCCATGAAGTCGAGCACGACGCCAGCGGCGAGGCCTGGGAAGGCGGGCCGGTGGTGCTGTCCTGGGAAGACGCGCAGATGACGGATGGAACCGACGCCTATAACGTCGTGATCCACGAATTCGCGCACAAGATCGACATGCTGAGCGGCGAGGCCGACGGCCACCCGCCGCTGTTTCGACGTTGGCACGCGCCGCTCGATGCAACCGCCTGGGGCCAGGTGTTCGACCATGCCTACGATCATTTCTGCGCCAGGGTGGATGCGGTGCCGGACCGCCGTTGGGCGCGTTTCGAGCGGGAATCGCTGATCGACCCTTACGCGGCAGACCATCCATCGGAATTTTTTGCCGTTTGCAGCGAGGCGCTGTTCGTCCAGCCGCGCGCGTTCGAAGCCGAATACCCGGAGTTATACCGGTTGCTCGCCCGCTACTACCGGCAGGATCCGGCGCGAGTGGGCGCGCTGCAAGGGTAGCCGGCGCCCAGCCGGGCCAAGCGGCGCGGCGCCCGCGCCGAGAAAAAACCTCCGCTAAGGTCGTCAACCGACTGATTTTCTGGCATAATCGCCGTTTTTCGACCTTAGGCAAGTGGCTCGCGCCAAGATGCTTCCGCTCCAGCGGTTGCACGCGGGTTGGCTACCGCCAGACTAAAGGAAAGACCATGAAAGAAGGCATTCACCCGAATTACCGCGAAGTTCTGTTCGTCGATATGTCGATCGACTTCAAGTTTGTGACCCGTTCCACCATCCAGACCCGCGAAACGGGCGAGTTCGAAGGCAAGACCTACCCGCTCGCCAAGATCGAAGTGTCGTCGGAATCGCATCCGTTCTACACCGGTCAACAAAAGATCATGGACACGGCAGGCCGCGTCGAGAAGTTCAACAAGAAGTTCGGCACGCGCGCTACCGGCAAGGCAGTCAAGTAATACCCGCCTCGTCACCGGCGGCAAGCCAGACGGGTGTTCAAGCACCAGCACAAGAGGGCAGCGTAAGCTGCCCTTTTTTGTCGCCTGGCGCCGGCCCTCCCCAGTCCGTATCCAGACTCACGACTCATTACAGGCCTGTGCGCAACGTTGCTGCCTGTTACTGGCCGTGACGCGCGCAGTGTGCCACGTCTACAATGCCGGATGCTGCGAATCGGCCATGCTGCCGGGCACCCTGCCCGGCGCTGGCCGAAGCGCTAATCCGAGATCAACATATCCGCATGAGACCAGTCGTTCGCCTCACTGCCTCCGCCACAAGCGCCTTGCCGCGCTCGCTGTTGCTGGCCATCAGTATTATCTACGCCGCGTTCGGCCTGTTCGGCCGCGACCCGTGGAAGAACGAAGATGCAGCCGGCTTCGGCGTCATGTGGACGATGGCCAAGGGCAACGTGCACGACTGGCTGTTGCCGAACCTGGTCGGCAAATACCTGACCGACAACGGCCCGCTTGGCTACTGGCTCGGCGCCAGTTCGATCCGCGCGCTGTCGCCCTGGGTCGATGCTAGCGATGCCTCGCGTGTCTTCACCGGTCTGTTGTTTTGCGGCGCCTGCGCATTCGTCTGGTACACCGCCTATCTTCTGGGCCGCCGCCCGGAGGTCCAACCGTTCAAATACGCGTTCGGCGGCGAGCCGGAACCGCGCGACTACGGCCGCACGCTCGCAGACGGCGCGCTGCTGATTCTGCTCGCATGCTTCGGCCTTGCCGAACGCGGCCACGAAACCACGCCGCAACTCGCACAGTTCGTCTGCATTGCGATGCTTCTCTACGGGCTCGTGCGGATCATCGACAAGCCGGTGCAAGGCGCGCTGGTCTGGGGCCTCGCGCTAGGACTCGTGGCATTGGCGAGCAACCCCGTACTGGTGGCGGCGTTGCTGGTCGGCACGCTCGTCATGACGATCGTCGTGCCCGCAGCGCGCACGCGCTGGCTGCTGCTCGCCGGCTTGCCGGTCGCGCTGGTGGTGTCGATGTCGTGGCCAATTGCGGCCCTCTCCGCCTACCCTGACGACGCCGTCTGGTATCTCAATCAGTGGGTGAGCACCAGCATCAACACGTTTGCCGGGCCGCCCGGCTCGGTGGCCCGCTATGCGCTAACAAACCTGCCGCTTTTCACATGGCCCGCATGGCCGCTGGCGATCTGGTCGTGGTTCAGCTGGTCGGGCCTGCGGCGCGCGCCGCACGTAGCCATTCCGCTGTCGGTGATCACGCCGTTGCTGATCCTCGTTGTGCTGCAGAGCCATCAGACCAATCTGCTCTTCATGCTATTGCTGCCGGCGCTCGCGGTACTCGCCACGTTCGCGCTGCCCACGCTCAATCGTGGCACCATCAACGCGATCGACTGGTTCGCGCTCCTCAGCTTTACGATACTCGGCAGCACTGTCTGGCTGTTCTGGATCGCAGGCCTTACCGGCTTCCCGGCACCACTCGCCCGCAACATGGCCCGTTACGCACCGGGGTTCGTGCCGCAGTTCAAAATGCTGTCGTTCATCTGCGCGGTTGCGGTGACGGTATGCTGGTTCGTGCTGGTCCGTTGGCGGCTCGCGCGCCATCCGAAAGTGCTGTGGCGCAGCGTGGTGCTTTCCAGCGCCGGTACAACGCTGATGTGGGTTCTCGTGATGACGTTATGGCTGCCCATCATCAACTACAGCCGGACTTACAAGGACGTGGCCGAGCAGATTGCGAGCCATCTGCCGGACGACTATAGCTGCATTTCTCCGGTGCGCCTCGGCAATGCGCAGATCGCGACGTTTGCCTATTTCGGCCACATGCATTTTGCTTTCGACCAGGACTGCGATGTCATCCTGCGCCAGGACACGCAGGACTACGGCGAACCGAGTTCGATGTCGAACTTCGTCTGGAAGCTGGTGTGGGAAGGCCGCCGCGTCGCCGACCGCGACGAGCGCTTCCGCCTGTACGTCCGCATCGACCGTCCGAAGCCGCCCGCCAAACACCGCGCCTGGCGTCCCAGGCAAGCCACTCCCGCCAGCACGGACTGATCATGTTCGCTGACGTGCGAAAAATCGCCGCGCTCGCCTGGCCGGTATTGATCGGCCAACTGGCGATCATTGCGTTCGGCGTGATCGATACGGCGATGGTCGGACGCTACTCGGCGGTCGACCTCGCGGCGCTCGGCCTCGGTTCATCGATCTACATCTCGGTCTATATCGGTCTGACCGGCATCCTCACCGCGCTGCAGCCGATTGCCGGCCAGCTTTACGGTGGGCGCCACTATCGTCAGATCGGCGAAGAAGTCCGTCAGTCGTTCTGGCTTGCTCTAGCGCTGATGACGATTGGTTTCCTGGTCCTGTATTTCCCCGAACCGATCCTGCACCTTGCCCGGGTGCCGGCGGCGCTGCACGAACGCACGGTCGCCTATCTGCAGATCCTGGCGTTCGGCTTGCCGGCCGGTCTGACATTCCGCATCTACAGCTCGCTGACCAACGCGGTCGGCCAGCCGCGGCTGGTGATGATCCTGCAGGTCGGCGCGCTCCTGCTGAAGTTTCCGCTCAATCGCTGGTTCATCTTTGGCGGTCTGGGCATGCCGGCGCTTGGCGGCCCAGGCTGCGCGCTCGCCAGCACCTCGATCAACTGGACGCTGGCCGTCGTCGGCATGTTGTTGATGGCCCGGCTCGATCTGTTCCGGCCGTTCGCGATCTTCTCGCACTTCTGCTGGCCGGTATGGCGCCGTCAGGTGGCGCAGTTGCGCCTCGGCATTCCAATGGGGCTCTCGTATCTGATCGAGGTCACGTCGTACACCTTCATGGCGCTGTTCATCGCGCGCTTTGGCACCACGACGCTCGCCGGGCATCAGATTGCCGGCAACGTCGGCGCAGTGTTGTATATGACGCCGCTCTCGATTGGCATTGCGACCTCCACCCTGGTTGCCCAGGCACTGGGCGCGCATCGCCACGAAGCGGCACGTACGCTGTCGCGGCACGGCATCCTCATGGCGGTGATGATCGCGTGCGGCTATGCGTTTATCGTGCTCGCGCTGCGGCCGCTTATCATCGAAGGGTACACGCCGAACGCACAGGTCGCGGCGGCGGCCATGCCGCTGGTCTTGATCGTGGTGTTCTATCACGTGTTCGATTCGCTGCAGGTGACGACCGCCTTCGTGTTGCGCGCCTACAAGGTGGCGGTCGTGCCTACGGTAATCTATGCAGTCGCGCTGTGGGGCGTGGGCCTCGGTGGCGGTTATCTCCTCGGCTTCGATGTCGTCGGCGCAATACCGCTCTGGTTGACCGGAGCACGCGGGTTCTGGTTCGCCAATATGGCGAGTCTCGCGATTGCCGGTTCCGGGCTATTGATCTACTTGCGCTCGGTCAGCGAGCGGTATCTGCAGACTGATTTTCAAGCGCAGGCAGATAAGGCCGCGTAGGCGGGTCGAGCGCGCCGGCCGTTGTCGGAGGCGCCGTTGCCTCAAGCCGCCAAGCTCAACGTCTCCTCGCACCGCTCTCACGCATCGCCCCGCTCGTTTGCACCGGGCAGGCCGCTCGAACACCTCCGCGGCGATCACCTGTTCGCTGGTGGCTCCGTCGTGACCCGCCTCCGTGCGACCGACGGCCCGAATCAGGCCGGCCTGTTCGTAGTAGCGCAGCGTGCGAGTGGAGACACCGTTGGTGGCGGCGACCTGGCCAATGGTGAGTGCTTTTGACTTGACGGAACTCAGGTTAGGACTTCGCGTGCACTCCACGTCAAGCGGCTTGTGATGTCATTGAGATCAGAATTTTCTGACGTTTAACAAGGTTTGGGATACTGATTATCGTCCGGTAGAATCGCCAGCATTCTGTAAGCGAACAGGAGCGTGGTCGATGCGAAGCGGCACCCTCAGACGCGCGTGGATGTGGGCAATGATAGCTGCGCTCAGCCTGCTGGCAGCCGTTTCGTGGCGCGTCGATGCAGCACGTATCACCAGCGTGACACCGCAAGGCAAGGTCACGCAGGTTCGGCAAGTTATCGTCAAGTTCGACGAAGCAATGA